>JANNDZ010000938.1:0-3628 GCA_031378395.1 Pseudanabaena sp. OTE_75_metabat_487_sub | reverse complement strand
CGCCACTGCGGGGCGAAACCTTACAACTTTGGGTTTGCAATTAATTATGTCCATTTACTTATAAGAATCAGTTCTTCCAGAATTGGGGGGGGCGAGGGGGCAGAAGCAAAGCTTCTCAAATACACTCTAAGTCTTAAACTTTTAGAAGCTCCTCATCACCAATACCAACTGGGTTGTAACTATGTAGTGGCTCTTTAACTGCATTAGCAATCACCCCGATTAAATTCAGCTTTTGGAGAATAGAGATAGATTGAGAGAATTCACCACGAGTAATTCGATCAATGCGAGCAACTGAAACCACACCACCACAACATGAAGCTATTTGAATTGTATCAACTGTGCCAAGAATCGGAGGCGAGTCAATAATTACGAGGTCATAATCCTGCTCAAACTGGGAAATCAACTTTTGCATCCACTCGGAACTAAGCAAAGTGACGGAATCGCTAGGAATTGGACCAGCCGTAAGAATATCAATAGCTGAGTTAGATGATTGGATTACATCTTGGCTATCCACAGTGCCTTTACTAGAAAGTAATGTCGATAGACCTCTTTCATTGGGTAAATTAAGCTTCTTATGTAAAGAAGGCGATCGCATGTCTGCGTCAATTAGCAGAACGCGTTTGTGTAAGCGTGCAGCACTAGTGGCAAGCCCAAGAGCAATAGTGGATTTCCCCTCACCAGGAAGAGCTGAGGTAATTACTAGCGATCGGATACTTATTTCTTGGGAAAAACTATTGAGCTGAATATTCTTGTAAATTACATCCAAACCCTCCCGAAAAGGTAACCACTGAACTATCTCTACAGTAAGGGGTGAGACAGATTGACCTTTAAGAAACTGTGGTATAAAACCAGAGCTTGATTCTTCAGTCTGTAGGTATTGGGGAGTCATACCAAGTAATGATAGAGAAGCAATTTGCTGTTCTAAATCATTATAGGTATGCATCGTATCGTCCTGCATATCCCTAACAAAAGCAGCCATCCCACCAATAAATAATCCTGCGACTACACCCAGCAATAAGTTTCGGCGGAGTGAATCTGCTGCATCAGTAGAACCCAAACTAGGTTCTTCAACAACTTGCCAATCAAAACCACCACGAGTAATCTCTAGACTCAGATCTTGTCGGCTTTTGAGCAATGTTTGCAATGTTTCTTGCTGAACTTTTAATTTAGGTATTAAGGTCTCATATTCACCGAGTAATTTAGGTAAGCGCTTAATCTCAGCTTGTAGATCTTGTTCTTGAGATTCTAAAGAATCAAGACGAGATTGCGATAATGTAATTTGAGTTTGGGTATCCGCAATTTGATTTGCTAAAGTTATATCAATACTACTAAGCTGATCGGCATTCCATTTGGGATAATTTGATAAATTTGCTTCTCCTAAAATGCTTCTTCTTTCTTCTTCGAGACTATTCTGCTGTTGACTAAAACGCAACTCAAGCGCTTCAACAATAGGGCTAGCAGATTGAAATCTAGCTTTTTCACGATTTAGAGCAACTTCTATACTTTGCATTTCTGTGACGAGTGCTTGATATCGTGGCGACTGATTTAAACGGGTAATTAATACTGCATCCTGTGAAGATAGGTTGAGTTTCTGTTGTAGAGATTCTAGTCGAGTAACTGCTTGCTCATATTCTAATTTGGCAGTGCGTTTTTGTTGCTCAATCCCACTTAGTGCTGCTGTAACTTCTGCTACTCTCTGCGTCACATCAAACAGATTGTTCTTGCGACGAAATGCTTCGATTGATTCAGAAACTTCAGAAATGCTTTGACGTACATTATCAACTTGCTCGTCTATACCTGCTAAGCCTTTCTTTAAACGATTTTGCTGCTGCTCTCGGTTGTAGTCAGTATATACTTTTTGAAAAGCCCTTAAAACTTCTCGCGTTTTTACAGGATCTAGTGCCGTGTATTGGATTTCAACAATTTTGGTTGGAGATTCTTTCCCGCCTAGCATATCAATTTTTAAGGATTGAAGCTCGGCTCCAGTAATACCAGGATATTTATCGTTTAGTAAAGTAGCAGCTTTTTGAAATAATGCAGAACTTTTTAGCAACTGTAATTGTGTTGCATAGTCAATCTGGACATTTGAGTCCAGATTTAAGGATGAGGTTCCAGCTGCGTTGGCGTTAGTCTTATAAGTTGATTCAACCAACAAGCGCATGGAGCTAGTGTATTTGGGCTTAGAGATAATGTTTATAGAAACGGCAATTACTAGCCCTAAACTTAAGCCTCCCAAAAGCCAGAAACGTCTACGGGCTAGAACTGCAAAAATTCTCCCATAACCTGGATCTTGCTCAGCGAGAACTGGAGCTGTTTGATTAGCCGTATTGATATTCATAGGGTTTCACTTCTTAATAGTTCCAGTAATAAAAACTCTTCTGTTTTAGTTAAGTTATTTCTTGATCCCTCTGCTGATACAGATTTCCTCTACGATCTGATCCACTTTTTTGAAGAATACCAACTCGGAAAAGTTAGAGATTGCATGTTCTCGGATTTTGGCGTAGTCCCAATGTACTTTTTGTGCTTTGATTATCGCATTTTTTAATGACTCCGCAGTTTGTTGCTCAAACAAAATACCCGTTAGCTCTGAGATTTGCGTGTCCATGACACCACCAGCACCATAGGCAATTACAGGTGTCCCGCTGGCATTGGCTTCAATAGGCACAAGCCCATAATCTTCTAAAGCCGCGACAATCACAAATTTTGCCTTTGACATGAGATTGCACCGATCTCGATCGCTAACATGACCAAGAAATTGAATATTGGGACGCGCTCTTGCCTGTAATTGTTTCGTTTCAGGACCTTCTCCTGTAATGAGGAGAGGTAGATCTAGGCTATTAAATGCTTCGACAATTATATCAAGACGTTTGTAGCTAAGATGTCGCGAGGAGACAAGACAGTAATCGTCTTTTTGATCTGAAAAGGTAAATCTACAGTCATCGATGGGATAGTTTACAACTACAGCATCTTTTTTGTAGGTTTCTCGAATTCGTTTGGCAACTGTGGTGGAATTAGCGATGTAATAATCTGGTGATTGCGCATAAAAGATATCTTGTTGTCGCATTCTCTGAAAGACTGTCTCAATTAGAGGCTTTAAAAAGCTGTATGCACCATATTCTCTCAAGTAAGTATTAGTGTCCCAAAGGAAACGGGTAATGTTGTGGCAAAAGCAAATATGCACCGCATCAGAGCGCTTTTGTACTCCTTTAGCAAAGCTTGCACTGCTACTAAGAATCAAATCATATTGCTGAAGATCAAGTGCGTTAAATGCACTGTAATAAAATGGTGCAAACAGGCGAAAGTATTTACGAGTTGCAGGTATGTTTTGTAAAAAAGTAGTGTGAACTAAGCGATCGCCTAAGTCAATGGTATTTTGGCGATCATGAACAGAAGTATATAGATCGGCATCTGGGAAATGTTTGCATAAAAGTTCAAATACCCTTTCAGCACCACCACGTTGCGTAAGATAGTCATGAACTAGAGCAATTTTCATTTGATTTTTTTGATTTTAATGGGACTGACTAGGGTTACTAATTTCAAAAAGTTATATTCCCACAATTCTCATTATAAAAAATTGGTTTTGATGAAAGTCCACGTGGGCGGACTTTCATCAAAACCAATTTTGGGA
>JANNDZ010000928.1:0-2195 GCA_031378395.1 Pseudanabaena sp. OTE_75_metabat_487_sub | reverse complement strand
TACCTACGAGAAGAAAATTAAAGTTGCCTCTGATGATTTACAGCAGTATAAAGATTTCTGGTTTCCTTCCCAATTATTACCCAAATGGGATATTACGATTCTCCCTCTTTGATGGTACTTTATTTTGCCGCTCATCCCTTATTTAATTTTCATTCCTAAATAGCAAACGTTTAGATGTTTCGTTCTAAACCATTCTCCATTGAGATTTTCGCAGCAAATTGTAAAGCCAATCTCAATCCACAACTAGTTTCTAAAAATCAAAGTAGATAAATGGTAGTTTCTTGTCGGGGCTAAGGATGCTGACTAGAAATAGGCTGACGGGGACAAGGAATAATTTTACTTGCCAGTTTAGCTGCCACTTGGCGCGATCGCATTGATAGGCTACTAGAGAACAAATGCATAGACCAAATAGTAATAGCGCGATCTGTCCTGCTGTAATACCGAGAGATTCAACATAGATTTTTACACCGAACTGAGGATCGCTCTCATAGCCCCAGAGTCTTTGCAAAAACATATTTGTATCAACTAAATTTGGCAATCGGAACGGAATCCAGCCGACAAACACTACCAACTGTGTGATTACAACTGCCAAGAGCTTCATTGGTAGAGGCTTCCAGATTTTATGTAAATCTTCAAATACGCTGCAAACTTCCATCCAAAGGCGATGAACCACCAGCGCCGCACCATGCCAGACACCCCAAATAATGAAGCCCCAGTTTGCACCATGCCAAATCCCGACTACGAGCATAATAATCATCAAATTTAGGCAAGTGCGCCAAAGCCCACCCCTAGAACCACCGAGGGGAATATATAGATAATTGCGCATCCATGCGCCGAGGGTCATGTGCCAGCGCCGCCAAAAGTCGGAAATGCTTGCTGAGAAATAAGGGAAATCAAAATTTTGAGGCAGCTTGAAACCTAATAACAAAGCGCTACCTCTAGCCATATCGATATAGCCACTAAAGTCACAATAAATCTGAATGCCATAGGCAAATAGCGCCAACCAGAGATCGATACTGCCTGCGCGTTCAGTATTCCGAAAACTGAGATCAACTAGTCGGGCAAGATTGTCAGCGATGATCCCTTTCTTGACGGCTCCACAAGCAAATAGCCATACACCTTCGGCAACATCTGGCAAAACGGGACGCGATCGCGTGATTAGTTGAGGCGCAAATTCTTGATAGCGGGTAATGGGCCCTGATAGCAGCTTGGCAAAAAACAACTTATAAGCTGCAAAGTTGAGAAAATCCTTGGCGGGACTGTTACCGCGATAGGTATCAACTAGGTAAGCAATTAACTCAAATACAAAAAAGCTGAGCGTGATCGGCGGGACGATGTTTGTCTTCGCCCAGATCGCTAGCGAACTCCCCACTGGCAAACCCGTAATATTGCCGATCGCCGTAGCGACGAAAGGAATATATTTAAACCCAAATAGCAGTAGCACATTAAAAAATATCCCCACAAACAGCAGCCACTGCTTCAGAAATTTGTCGCCTTTACGAATTTCTCCTCCTAACCAAAAATTAATTGCCAACATCACTAGCAAAAGCCAAACATATTGTCTCTGGATAAATGAGTAAAACAGTAAGCTTGCTGTCAAAATAATTAACAAGCGTGCTTGCACATTTGGTAAGAGCCAGTAGACAATGGTGATGATGATCAGGAATAGAGCATAATCAAGGGACAGAAAGTCCATTTTTATGCTGGTTAAATAGTTTAAAAACTGGGAAAAATGGAAGGCGAGAAAATCCATTGTTAGGAGACTACTTCAGGTTCAGGTAAGTTTAGCAGCGCCGATGGATCATGAAGTGAGTCATCATCAATATGTTTAATGGGAACCCAGTCTGGTAAGGCGCAGCTAGCTTCTTCTACCTGTAATTGGACACAGGGAATTGTATCCGAAAGTATGGAGCTTGCCATCATACCTGTATGAATCTCAACATGTGCCGAGGATATCGCCTCAAATATGAGATTTTGCCCAGGGAATACGACCCGCTCGAAATACCATAGAGGAACATCGGTGATCCGAGCTATTTGGATTTTGCTGGTTGCATTTACATAGGAACAGACTATCTTTTTGTCGTGCAAATCAGCAGGTAAAGGATCAAATATGGACATAGTGTTTTTTATATAAAGTTATTTAAGCAAAAATTAACAAGATTTTTTGAACATTAAACTAGCCTAAGTTAGCCATG
>JANNDZ010000900.1:0-6200 GCA_031378395.1 Pseudanabaena sp. OTE_75_metabat_487_sub | reverse complement strand
CATGGCTATTTGGTTGTTGGAATCGGAAAATCAGGCGATATAACCGGAAATTCCGGTTCTCACTCCAGAAAATCCTATTTGAGAAGCGAAAAATCTGGAATTAATTCCAAAAAATCTGCAATTTAGTCTAAACTGATATTTTTTAACCTTAGAAACACTCCAATTTCATATTAGGTTTGGGACTGCTTGATATGCAAAGTTGCAAAAATGCAATAGAGGAATTGGTAATTGCAGAGATTGACTTGCAAATTTCTCATTTACCTCAATACCGCCGCGAGCAGATTAACTTAAGCGAAGTTGCAGCCTATGCGTTAAATCGCTTACCACCGATGTACGCAACATCAAAATTAGGTTGGCTAAGACAACGCAAAAAAGCTGCAACTGAAATGAGATCGCAAATTGAATCCGCAGTTCGTCGAGCGCTAGTCAGTGTTAAACCTGACGCTTTAAGAGACTCTAGACCTCTACCATCGCAAGAGGTTGCTAGTCATGCGCGTTCTCTTGCCGCACTCCAACAAATTTTAGGTGCAGAAAATGCCTCTTGGAAGGATATTCCCTCAGCTCTAGAGAATGCCTTGCTGACAGTTAAGCTCAAAAGTGCTGTGAGCAATACCTACTTGGTTACAGGCAGACGAGAAGCAATTGCTGGAAGAGATGAAACAGCTTTTGATCGTAAGCAACCTGAGATTTCTTGGAAAGGCAGGCAGGTTCAAACCTCAGTCAATCCAAGCCAAGATCAGCAGAAAGCCAGAGATTTTCAAACTTACATGGTGGATGTTAATTATCAATTCAGTAATGTATTAGAAAAATTAGTACTGTCGCTGGCCTATCATCAAATTCAAAAATTACATCCTGCGATCGCGGAAACAGTGGATCTTGGTGAAGCAACTGCCTATGTATTAAATCGGCTTCCACCAATGTATGCAACTTCAGAAAAAGGCTACAAATCTTTAAGACTGAGAGCGCGAGAAGTATATGGTAAAGAGGTAGTTACAGCTCTCAAGGAAGCGATCTCTGTTTGCGTAGAGGCTCCAAATATTGAAAAAGTCCCTTTGCCTTTAGCTCGTTTTGAAGCGGAGCTAGAAGACTCATTGGAGCAACTGAGTTGGATCTTGCAACGCGATGATATCAATTGGCGCAATGCACCATTTATCGTTGAGGAATGTCTACTTAAAGTTGTCAATAATGAAATGCAATGGCGTAACCGCAGCGAGTATAACTATCCATACAACCCGTAATACCAAAACACAAAATGGCGTAGCCATTTTGTGTTTTTAAAAACCTTACAGGGTTTGGTTTTTAATTCACAGAAGTGTTGTCACACTTTTGTGAATTGGTATAAATCATCTGTTTTTTGGATATTTATAATTAAAAAAGCGCACCCGCAGGGTGCGCTTTTTTAATTATAAGTATTGATATTACAGCGTTTTTTGATTCCAGTCTTTATGGGGATTGCGATTTCATGATTTGTGTTGTCGATTGCTTAGAATTAATCAAGCTTGAGTTGTTTACGTTATATTTACCAATACATTTCAGCTTAGGATCCCGTTCTATTATTTGATCTAACATTGACAGTCGCTCACGAGAAGCTTGCATGTCATGAGGATTTGTATCAATCCATTTAGTATATTCATCTAGAGCGTCATACCAATAGAGATTTTCTGCAAAGATTCTCGCCTTTTCTAGATTTGTTGAAGCTGCTTTTACTTCTTCGATTACTGATGAGTTACTTTCCCTTTTGACAATTGCTCTGGTGTCAATTTGATTACTAATATTTAGGGCTTCATATTCACTATCAGCTTGCATATAGCGAATATGCCAAGCGTAAGTTTTACCGATCTCCAAAGTAGGAGAATTGGGAGGCAGTGTAAACCTATATAGTCCAGAACTAGCTTTAAGAATACCTACTGAGCGCGATCTAAAAATTGATTTGGCATTACGACCAAAACCTTCCCTCAAAATGAAATATATATAAAACTTCTTATCGTTTTTTACTTCATTTTGTGTCTTATGGTCGATATACCAATAAAAAGTTGGACGTGCGGCAAGTGTCCTTGCGCCATCATCAGGAGCCAGAAGATCTACAGCAACCAGATTACCTAAATTACCGCATCTGACCGTTCCTGCATAATGTCGGTTTTGAACTATCCCTAAACCATAAGAATTACTGTCTTTTGATTGCGCTGCATTTGGCACACACCAACTAATCGCAACAAGGAAGATTGTTGCAAAGATCAATTTAGACCAATGGAATAGCGATCGCCAAATGTAAAGTTTCATCTTTACTCATTCCCTAACTGTAAATATTCACTATTTACTATCTATTCGCTTCTCTAAATTATATCAATCCTCCGCTTGTTCGATGTACAGCCAAAATCACTAACATTAGACAATGTGCTAATCCCAATAAAAAAAGAAGCACCCATTGGGTGCTTCTTTTTTAGTATGCGTCTTGTAACTCGTAAAAGTCTGGGGTGACGTAATCCTTTCGCATCGGATAGCCAATCCAATCTTCAGGCATCAAAATCCGCTTGAGATTAGGATGTCCTTCGTAGATGATGCCATACATATCGAAGGTTTCGCGCTCTTGCCAGTCAGCAGTTTTCCAGATCCAGTAGACCGATGGACAACGAGGATCGGTGCGCGGGAGAAATACTTTGATGCGGACTTCTTCAAAGCGATCGCTTTTATTAATTCCCTCATCAGTTAGCTTAGCAAGATGGTACATACTCACCAAACTATCGCCAGCGCCAGCATCATAACCACATTGACACATCATGTAGTTAAAACCATAGGCATACAGCGCTGTTGAGAAAGGCAGAAGAAACTGGCGATCGATTTTTAGAATTGGTACGCCTTGCTTATCCAGCCCCAAAAACTCATGTTCAAAGCCATTGCTAGTTAACCATTGCGATACTGGCGCAGTTACTTCGGTGGTAGCTAAGGCTGCTTCTTGATTTTCTTGATTATCTGCCAACGGTTTCTACCTCCTTCTGAGCCATTTGCAAAGCGGGTAAAGGAATGCCAGATTCCACCAATTCCTTGGGAGGAGACATACGGCTAGGCATTTCTAGGTATTGTCCAGTCAGAATTGGACTTACTACCTTCATTTCATGCTTAACGGCATAATAGCGATGAGTACGGTTGAGATTAGCTCTTTCTTTAAAACCTTCAGTGCCGATCTTTTTCCGCAATTTGATAATTGCATCCATAATTGCTTCAGGGCGTGGAGGGCAACCTGGGATATAGACATCCACAGGGATTAGCTTGTCAACACCACGAACTGTCGTGTATGAGTCAGTACTGAACATTCCACCTGTAATTGTGCAAGCGCCCATGGCAATTACATATTTAGGTTCTTGCATTTGCTCATAGAGACGCACTAGCGCAGGAGCCATTTTCATCGTGACTGTCCCAGCGGTGATGATCAGGTCAGCTTGGCGAGGGCTAGAACGGGGCAATAGTCCAAAGCGATCAAAGTCAAATCTGGAGCCGATCATTGCGGCAAACTCAATGAAGCAGCAACTTGTACCATAAAGCATTGGCCAGAGGCTAGACATTCTCGACCAGTTGTAAAGGTCATTGAGAGTTGTCAAAACAACGTTATTCGATAAGTCTTGGGTAACTTGAGGGGTTGCCGCAGGATTGATAAGGCGTTGGGTTTGTTCTTCGATACTAAAGTCCAAACCAACGTTTTCGGATTTCATGACCATTCTAAGGCTCCTTTTCTCCAAGCGTAGACTAGACCTAATACAAGAATACTAATAAAAATAAGTGCTTCCACAAAGGCAAGCAAACCTAGTTTACTAAATGCCACTGCCCAAGGGTATAAAAATACCGTTTCTACGTCAAAAATAACGAAGGCAAGCGCGAACATATAATAACGAATATTAAACTGTATCCAAGCTCCCCCAATGGGTTCACAGCCTGATTCGTAGGTGGTACGACCTGCGGCTCCTGACTGTTTTGGGCTTAACAGAGCAGACAGCCCTAGCCCCGATAGCGGGACTAGGGTACAAACAATGATGAATACCAGTAAGTATTCGTATCCGCTTAAAACCAAAATTTATTACCTCTTCAAGCTAGCTTGACTAAATTCTAAGTCGTGTCTTATCAACAGGGAGCTTAAGCCCCTTGTCCTGCAAGAATTCTTGCTGACACAAATTAGGAGATCCTAAATACATTATATGGGAGGGATGGTAGATGAAAATTTGTTACAGACTAGAAATTTTTCTATGGCTTGGCTTATATAATTGAAACTTATGTCAAATGCTGTTGATTTTGAGGCTTTAGCAGCGATCGCAGTTTCTTGATTCACCTGCAATTATTTGGATTAATTCATCCCAGCATATATTTCTTGAATCGTTTTTATTGCTGTTTTTACTACTAATTTTAAATTCATGTTAGGTAGTGCAAACCACTGTCTAGCATGACCATTCACATCACCGCTAATTAAAAAATAATTAAAAAACTTTAGGAGAACCCATGAGTCAAGGTTTAGCGACACTCTTGCGTGTAGGTACACAAAAATCTCATTCAGCAGCAGAAAGTACCGATTTTATCAAATGCTTTTTAAAAGGCGTGGTTGACAAGACCTCCTATAGCAGACTTGTCGGAAACCTTTACTTTGTTTATAAAGCGATCGAAGCTGAGTTTGAAGTCCACAAAAATGATCCAGTTCTTAGTAAGCTCTATTATCGTGAACTATGGCGCGAGAAGAGTCTAGAACTCGACATGTTGTTCTACTTCGGCTCCAATTGGCGCGAAGAGTTTAAGCCTACTCCTGCCTGTGAAAAATACCTTGCTCGTATCCGCGAGATTTCGGCTAATGACCCTGTATTGCTAGTTGCTCATGCTTACACTCGCTATATGGGCGATCTTTCTGGTGGTCAAATTCTGAAGAAAATTGCTAAAGAGGCGATGGGTTTGCAAGACGACAAGGGAACTGCTTTCTATGAATTTGATGACATTCGTAATCATGGTGAATTCAAAAAGCGCTATCGCGAAGCTCTTGACACCTTGCCTGTAGATGCAGCAACGGCTGAACGTATTGTCGATGAAGCTAACGCTTCATTTCATATGAATATGGCAATGTTCCGTGAGTTAGAAGGTAACTGGTTTGTGGCTCTGACCAAGTTTGGCTGGAATTCACTACTCACCAAGATCAAGGGTGAACCAAAAGAGAATGGAGCTGTCCGTCGTGAAACTAAAGCGGTCAGCTAATTAATTCAAAGTTATAGCTATCAATACTGAAGTATTGATGGATGTAAAAAAAGAGGGATTGTGCTTTGCGCAGTCCCTCTTTTCTTTAGGATAAAATTGGAGTTGATAATCAGCCTATAAGCTAAACCGATGGTATTCATCAATCCTAAAATAGACTTTGCATTCAAGAAGATCTTTGGCTCCGAAGGTAGCAAAGATATCTTGATTAGCTTTCTTAATGCGTTGATTTATGAAGAACAACCTGTGATCGAAGATTTAGAAATTCTTAATCCCTATCTTGCGCCAAAAATTCGTGGAGTTAAGAATACCTATCTGGATATCAAGGCGAAAATTACTGATGCTGAGACTGGTGAGCAGCGGACTGTAATTATCGAAATGCAGGTTTTAAATATAGAAGGATTTGAAAAGCGAATTTTATATAATGCCGCTAAATCATACTCAACACAACTCTTATCTGGACAAGGTTATAACCTACTCAATCCTGTAATTGCGTTGACGATTACTGATTTTGTTATGTTCTCGGAACTAAGTAATGTCACCTCAAAATTTGTCTTAAAAGAGAAAGATTTTTTGATTGACTATCCGATTTATGATATTGAACTGATATTTGTGGAACTGCCAAAATTTAAAAAGCAGTTGCTAGATCTAGAGACTGTTGTCGATAAATGGCTATATTTCTTGAGCAATGCTAGAAGTCTCTCGGATGTTCCCGCAGTGATGAATGACATACCTGAAATCAAGAAGGCTTTCTACATTGCAAATCAAGCCAATCTCACTCCAGATGAATTAGAAGATCAGGAAAAAGAGGAGATTTATATTCAAGATCAACGTGGTGTTGTTACTAAGGCTCTAAAACAGGGGGCTCAGCAAGAAAAAGCAGCGATCGCACAAAAAATGTTGTTGAATTTGATGGACGATCGCATGATTTGTCAGATCACTGGTTTATCTATGACTGAATTAGCATCTCTGAAAATCTC
>JANNDZ010000883.1:0-8091 GCA_031378395.1 Pseudanabaena sp. OTE_75_metabat_487_sub | reverse complement strand
AACCCTCTCGATGCCCACCCCGAACACCGTCAACCCACCAATTTACATTATAAAAATCGCTTTTGCTACAAGTCCACCGACGGTGGACTTGTACCAAAACCGATTTTGGGATTTTCAGAGCCTACGGCTCTGAAAATCCCAAAATCGGTTTCATAATGGGGCTTGAAATTTATGTGTTTGAAGAATTTTGATCGCTACTTTAGTCCTTTGCAATGGCAAGTAATCTTAACTACAGCGCAGATTGCCCATGATTTGAATTTACGAGCATTTGCTGTTGGGGGAATTGTTCGCGATGCCGTTGTTCGGGAAAGTCATCCCTCACCGCCTTTGCATAAGGATCTGGACTTAGTTTTTGATGGGGCAGAAAAAGCAGGGCTTAAAGTGGCGATCGCATTGCATGAGCTTTTTCCTGCATCAAAATTACAAATCCATGAAAAATTTCAGACAGCAGCACTGAGCTGGCAAGATGCAGATCAAGACTTTGAAATGGACATGGCGACAGCTCGGCGCGAGATTTATGCCTATGCGGGAGCGAATCCACAAGTGATCGCGACTACTCTCGAAGATGATTTGTGGCGGCGTGATTTCACCGTGAATGCTTTGGCTGTAGAGCTAGATCCACAATTAGGGATTAAAGGCGGAGTAATAGATCGCTTTAATGGTCTGGCAGATTTAGCCAATAAACAGGTGCGTGCCATTCGGAAAGGTAGCTTTGAGGAAGATCCACGTCGGTTGTTTCGAGCAGTGCGTTTTGCCGTGCGTCTAGATTTTACGATCGCCCCTGAAACCTATGCAGAAATCATGGCAACTACTTCCAGCGGAATCCATGATGCGATCGGCGGGGCGCGATTGCGATCGGAATTGCTTTATACTCTTGCCGAACCTAGAGCAGGTGAAATGTTTGCACTGTTGCAAAAATTAGGTGCATTGCGATGTATTCACCCAGATTTAAAACTACCCGCAGATTTAGCTAATTCGTTTAAGCATCAATGGCGGCGATCGCAATATTGGCTAAATTTACTTAATCGATTAGAAATCAAAACTTATGTACCGCTGCAACTAGGATTGGAATTATTGCTTTCCTATTTGCCCTATCAGATTATTACTCAGCTTGATATAGGATTAACACCTGAACAAAAAATAAGGCAGCAAAAACTAGCAGATTTAATCGTTGATTTGCCGAATTTAACAAATTCGGGCTTAAAAAAGTCAGATATTACTCAAAGTCTGCAAAAATTTGATACTCCAACGTTGATCTTAGCGGCAATAAAATGTGAACCTGCTGATCGACGAATTGTTTGGCAATATCTAAGCCAATGGCAATTGGTCAAATCTCCATTAACAGGTGCAGATCTCACGCAGCTTGGATATGCAAAAGGTAAGCAAATGGGCGAAATATTACAAAGCCTAAGATTTGCCACGATTGATCGTGAAATTTATACCAAAGAAGATGCGATCGCTTATCTTCAAACCCAAAAGTAAAGGCGCAAGGCAACCTTTACTCTTAAACACTTTGACGATTGCGATAAAATGTAATCAAAAGGCAATCAAAAGCTTTTAGCGCCAATCAGTACAAAAAATTAGGACAGGCACATCATGAGAGGCGGTATCCGCATCGGCAGCATTTCTGGCATTCCTCTATATATTGATTCATCATGGTTTCTCGTCCTCGGCTTTCTAGCTGTTTGGCTGAGTGCTGCCTATACGAAGCTATCGCCATCTTTTTCTCTGGGCTATGGAGCGATCACCGCCATACTTTTCTTTGTATCGATCGCGTTCAATAAAATTGCCCATGGAGTCATGTCTAAAGCCCGTGGGGTTGAAGTTAACGCGATTAATATTCAATTTATGGGTGGGGCAAGCACGATTGAGCAGGAAGCTAAAGATCCTTTCTCAGTATTTAGTATCGCCATCTCAGGCCCCCTCGTGAGCTTAGTTTTGAGTGTGATCGGATTTACGGCTGCTTGGCTAATTGCAGGAGATGTGATTTTCTCTAGCAATCCTAAAACCATTGAGTCTTTACCCGATAGTATTGGCAGTATGCGCACTATTTGGACAATGATTGCGCTGAATATCGCCAGAATCAATCTCATCTTTGGGGTGTTTAGTCTCATCCCTGCACTGCCATTTGAAGGTGGTCATATTCTCAAAGCAGCGGTTTGGAAACTGACAGGCGATCGCTTTACTGGTATCCGATGGGCAGCGCGATCGGGGCAGTTTTGCGGGATTTTGACGATGATTTTGGGAGGCTTAGTCAGCTTCAGCGGTAGTCCTATTGCCGGTATTTTTCTGATCTTTATTGGATGGTTTCTATTTGGTAATGCAGGTGGCTATCTCTATCTCAACAATTTGCAACAAGCTCTACTAGATATTAATGCCGAAGCGGCGATGACAAGAGATTTTCGCCTCGTTGATGCCGAAATCTCATTGCGTGAATTTGCTGACAAATTCTTATTAATGGAAGAGAAAGACGCAAATCCTATTTATATTGCTTCCTCCAATGGGCGCGATCGCGGCATCATTTCGGCTGGAGCGATCCGCAATATTGACAGTAGCGAATGGCAATCAAAATCTTTACAAGCTTTGATTAAACCCTTTGACGAGATTGATACTGTTGATCTCAAAACGCAAATTTCCACAGTTGTGAATCTTCTCGAACAGAAGCAATTACGTTATGTCATCGTGCGATCGCCAGTTGGTTCGGTAGCTGGAGTCATCGATCATGGAGACATCATCAAGGCTTTAGATTTCAGACTTCTTTGGCGCATTCCTTCTGAATATGTCAAGCAAATTAAAGCCGATGGAAAATTCCCTGCAAACTTCCGTTTAGTTGAAATTTGTGAACAGTTAGAGACATCTAAACAATAAAATGGTAGGAATCGCAAAGCGATTCTTATCATTTTTGGAGATTTGCACCGTAGGAAGTACGGTGCAAATCTCAATATCGAACTCACGTTATTTTAAAAACCAACAGAATTCATATCTTCCGAAAAATCCTCCAAAGTGACAAAATCAGCCGAAGGTTTTAAATTTGAACCACTGAGAGTAATGGTCTCCATATTGCCTAATATCCGCTCTATGGTTGTTGCGCCAACATCTGGTTTTATTTGAATATCTTTTTTAACATTAATATTTTCTGATCTCGTTTTAATCTGCTCTTCTTCATCCATCAGCTGCAAAAATTTATCCAGATTCTGCTTGGGAATCCTAGATTTAATAGACTCTATATCACCTTCTAATTTATTTAAGTCAGCTTTAACAGAGTCATTATTTGACGAGAAATTGCCAAACAAATCATCATCTGCATTTGTTGGCTTTGTTTGCTCACTTACTTGATGAATAGATAAACTCTCAGTCTCACGATAGCTATTCCCTGAATCTACATCCATAAAGTCATCAAATAGAGAATCTGAAAAATCAGAATTTTCAGTTATATCATTAACTATCTGAGTAGATTGAGAACTTGGTAATGGCGGTTCTGGGAAATCATCAAATAATGAATTGATAGTTAAAATTTGCGAATTAGATTCTGAACTTAGATTAGTTATTACATCTTCAGAATTATCTTGCTCATTTTCTGCAATAGCATTGTTTAGCTCTATATCTGGATCTACATCAGTCATAGACTCAGGATTGGTTTCTGCCAAATCCAAAGTAAGCCCTTGATGGGTGACTTCTGGCTCATTCTGTTCTTGAGTAAGTTCCGCAGGTTCTAAAAATATCTTAGTAACTAGACGGATTTTGGCTTTTTGCCATTGTTGCCCTGGCTGTAGTATTGATAGATTCGTAATCACTTGATCGCCATGCTGATCAGTTTTACTGGATTCAGCGATCGTATCAAGCAAACTCCGTAAGTTTGGGTTAGAAGCGACAGATGCAAATAAGAAGCTTGGTTGGCTAATTACCTGAATTAATTCTGTGAGTGTAGTTAAACATCGCACAGTACCAACTTGTTCATCGGTAAAGCGGACAATGATGTCTTGATATTCTTGCAGGTTTTGCTGGATTTGAGACAACTTCTGCACGAGGATGACTCCTTTGGGATTGCTTACAAGATTCACATTTTGACCTTGATCGCTATTACTATCCTTGACAATCTGTGGAGTCGTTACGGACTGGGTAGGATCGTTATTGCTGCCAAAATCGATTTCATCCTGCCAAGCTAGGTACTGATTATCAGAGCGATAGGTCAGAATTTTAACACGCTTAATCTGCTTGACCTGCAAAACGATCATGCCTCGATGAATAATTGTCACAACCGCTTTTTGGTTGGGTATCTGAGACGCTTGTAAGGATATTTTCAGACATTCTGATTCAAGTTCAGCTTCGGCATGAATGCCTTTAGATGCTAGCGAGCGATTGATCAAAGATGCGATCGCATGGGGATCACCTTGCTTTGCCAAGTCCATAACGCTTAGTTGTGTCATACCCTATTCCCAATTATCTACAAATTTCTCTAGCAACTATAGATGTCCCTCACTATAGCGTTTGCCAAACGAGTGAAATACAAGACTGTATCTCAAGTGATTGAAAAGCGCCGAATCCCCATAGTAGGGAGGAGTCAATTTAAATGTAACTGACAATCTGGCATATTTACTGATTTAGAGATAAATTTTAGCGTAATACCAAAAGTATAAAATTGTGCTGCTATTTTGTGAATTTAAAACCCTGAATCGGTTTGCTTTTTAATTCTCAAAAGTGTATAGCAAAAAAAGAGTTGGCTAGTACAAACCTAAACCTCAGAAATGAGTTGCGGCGCTTTGCACCACAACTCATTTCTGATTTTATGTCCTAGGCAAACCTTGCTTTGCTATAGCCCTATTTTCGAGAATTGATAATTAGGATGCTACATAAGAAAGGGGGCGCTTAGCGCCCCCTTTCTTATTGGAATTTGCAGAATGCTACTTAGCAATTACTCTGCCATCAAAATTTTAAGCAATTAATCTTCGTAAAGACGGCACTCAGCTGCCTCAGGATTATCGTCACAGTAGACTTCGAGGGAGTTTTTACCCTTTGACTGTTTTTGGTGCGATGACTCAGCTTGTAGCTCTTCAACTGCATCCCATGCAGCAGCACATTCCTTGGAGCCAGTACCAGTGGTTTCGCAGGTTTCTCTGGCTTGTTTTAGTTCTTCTTGGATTTTCTCTGTAATATTGCTCATGTATTTCTTTAAACTATCTATAACTTAGATATTAACAGACTGAGGCTAGCTAGCCATCATGCGTCAGGAGTAGGAAGCTGGTAGCAAGAGCTTAGCTAAGTCCTAGAGCCGAAGGCAGCATTCCTGCGAGAATAATAAAGCCGATCCAGACGTTTTGACCGAAGGCTTTTTGATATAGATCGCTGGGAATTTCAGCTTGATTCAATCTGTTACATTGCCATATCCATATTACTCCAGCCGTCAAGCAAGCAAAGTAGTGTGCGTAACCAAGTTGTATCTCCCAACCCAACCAAATCAAGCATCCAAGGGCGATCGCTAAAAATAAGGCGATCGCAAATGTTACATATCTTCCAAAAAAGATGGCACTAGAGTTAACCCCAACCTTGAGATCATCAGTGCGATCGCTCATGGCATAAATTGTGTCAAAGCCCATTGTCCATGCGATCACAGCTGTCCATAGTTCCCAAGCATGGCGATCAAGTCCTCCAGTAACTGCACTCCAAGGAATCAGGACTGCAAATCCCCAAGCGATCGACAGTACTAATTGTGGCACTGGAAAAAAGCGCTTGCAAGCAGGATAAATAGCAATTACAGGTACGGCAGCAAAGCATAGACCAAAGCTTAGAGGACTGAGGTAGGTCGATAGTAAAAATGCACATAGCCCCGCAACTAGTAAAACTGCAATTCCCACTTGAATTGATAAAGAGCGATCGGCTAAGGGGCGACTTTTGGTGCGATCAACTTGTGGGTCAATATCGCGATCCCAAAGATCATTAATCACACAACCTGCTGCACTAGTTGCCAAGCTCCCAAGGATCACCACACACAATAAATCAATAGGCGGTAATTGATGTTGGGTTTTGGCGGCTGCAACTGTTGCCCACAGAGCAGGCAACATCAAAATTAGTCTTCCTGCGGGTTTGTGCCAACGCAGGAGACGCACAATTTTTTTTAATGTTGATTCGTTGTTGGTGAGGCTCGTGGTCATAGTGAATGCGTGTCAGGTCTTTGGAGTAACTATATCAAATCCAACCCAAGAATAGGCAAAGTTGCTGATTACAAAGGTTTTCAGGGTTGTTAAAGTAAAGTTTGGGTAACGAATATCTCTGCACTTTCAAATTGCCAAAGAATGAGGTTTTGAGATGCGTTTAATTAAATCTATTATCCAAAAATCTGTGGCAACTCTGCTTGTAGGTCTGTCTCTCTCGGTATGTGCTGAGATAAAAGGGAACAAGGCGATCGCAGAACATTTAACTACTGGCTTGACCAATGAGCTAGCCAATGACAAAACCTGTGATGGCACTGGAGGGATTCTTGCCTATGCTGAAACTAAGGACTACTCTCTATACATTTGTGCTGATGCGAAAGATATTTCTCAACCTCGTTACTATCGCAGTGTCAACAAAAATGGTACTACTGGCGTAAAACTCACAGCAAAGACATACAACCCTAATCAAGGAAACTATTTTGAGTTTTATAATGGTGATTACGTGTATATGCTACAAATCCCATCTGAAACCATCAAAAATCCTGTTCTAGTAGTTGAATTTCCTGATGGTTCAGGATACGAGCAGAAGATTACACGCTTTTTAATGAATGGTAAGGCACGATCGCCGATATCCAACAAATAAAAAAGGCGGCGCAATGCGCCGCCTTTTTTATCAAACGTGCTAGTATGTATAGCCTATTGGGGAATTAGCTCAGTTGGTAGAGTGCTGCGATCGCACCGCAGAGGTCAGGGGTTCGAGCCTCCTATTCTCCATTTTTATTCATAAATGCAACGATAAAGCGTCTCATCTATTGCTAGTTAGACTTAACCAATTAAAGTCAGTTGATCAATCAGAGATTTGTTCTGTTCGTCAGTACCAATAGTAATCCGTAGCTTGTCGGATAGTCCTACTTGATTAAAGTAACGTACTAAAATACCAGTCTCTTTGAGTTTTAAATAAATCTCTTCAGCGTTGCTTTTCGGTGGAGTAGCTAGCACAAAATTACCGTGAGACTCGAATACCACATATCCGATATTTTTTAGGTCTTGAGAAATTTTACTGCGTGAGATTTTGACTTTTTCAGCGCAGGTCTTTTTATAGTCTTGATCGCGCATGGCTGCTGTGCCCATAGCGATCGCCACGGCATCAATGTTGTAACTATCTTTAACTTTAAATAGTCCTGACAAAAGTTGAGGATTTGCAATCCCAAAACCAAGACGTAAACCTGCTAGTGAGTAACCCTTTGACAAAGTGCGTAACACAATCACATTGTCAAACTCTCGAACCAATGGCAAAGCTGAATATTCGGCAAAATCGACATAAGCCTCATCGATCGCCAAAATACCTGAAACTTGTTGGGCAAGTTTGCGTAAATCGTCCAAAGGCACAGAATGCCCTGAAGGACTATTAGGCGAAGCAATAAAAGTTACTGCGCCATTGGCTGCTACAAGTTCAGCGATCGGCAACTGAAAATTTTCACCATAGGGTACTTCCACGATTTCCGCAGGTTGCATCGCTGACAAAGTACGGTAAAGCACATAGGTGGGCATCGGATAAACCACTTTGCGATCGCGTCCCTCCGCCGCCGCCCTGATCAAAATATTTAAAACATCATCGCTGCCATTGCCGACGATTACCCAATCCGTAGGTACATCCAATACATCGCTCACGGCTTGACAAAATTCATGGGCAAAGGGATCGGGATAGCGCCTTAATGAGTCAGCATCAAAATTTTGTAAAGTGGCGATCGCCTTGGGTGATGGTGGATAGGGATTTTCGTTAGTATTTAGTTTAATGATTTTAATGCCAGACTTTGGCTGTTCGCCTGGAACGTAGGCAGTCATCGCATCAATGGCGGGGCGCAAATAGCTCATGAGGGCAAGTAAAAGTGAAAAAGTTAGATCTTATTTATTATTGTATCGCGATCAATATTAAGTAAAA
>JANNDZ010000882.1:0-7440 GCA_031378395.1 Pseudanabaena sp. OTE_75_metabat_487_sub | reverse complement strand
GGCTGAAATAGAAAATCAGATTCAAAGAATGACATGTTTAGAGGTTAATGGTAAACAATTAGACCTTGGCAAATGGTTTGTCGATATTTTGTACGTACCAACATTAAAATTGGAATGATTTTTTGTCTGGAAGTCCCTAATACAGACGAGTGACAGCGCGAAGCGCCGCCTCTCGTGTTTATGAACTCGATCGCAGTTCTAAGCCCAAAACTTGAGTATGTTCTCCACGCGCTTGGGTTACGCCGATGGTGCGTTCTGATGCTTCGATCATCGGGCGGCGGAGACTGACGACGATAAATTGAGCGAGGTTCGCTTGCTTACGTACCATTTTTGAAAGGCGCTCCACGTTGGAACCATCGAGGAACATATCGACTTCATCGAAAGCGTAGAAAGGCGAAGGGCGATAGCGTTGCAGCGCGAAGATAAAGCTAAGCGCAGTAAGAGATTTTTCTCCTCCAGACATCGATGAGAGATTCTGTACTTGTTTGCCCTTGGGATGAGCAACAAGGGTTAAGCCGCCACTGAGAGGAGCGCTAGGATTTTCAAGTTGTAAATAACCGTCACCATCTGAGAGTTCGTTAAAGATTTCTTTGAAATGTCCATTTACTGCATCAAAGGCTTGCATGAAGGCACGTTGACGCAGGGTCGTGAAATTCTCAATGCGAATTAAGAGTTCAGTACGTTCTTGATTGAGGGTTTCCAGACGGCTACTGAGTTCGTCGAGGCGTTGCGATGTGGCTTCGTACTCAGCGATCGCCATCATATTGACGGGTTCCATTGACTGAATGCGCTTGAGTAAGCGGCGTTGCTCTAGTTGTAACTGCTCAAGGGTCATTGTTTCGGGAACTTCAGGCACAATGTCGGGAAGTTCGATCTGGGCAAGTTGTTCGGTAAATTGAGCGATTTGCTGTTCGAGTTCGGTTTGACGTTCGCGATTTTTTTGTAACTGCCATTCTTGTTGTTGCAGTTGTTGTTGTTGGGCACGCAGCGATCGCTCACAGGCATCTCGTTCTTGTTTTGCCGCACCAATGGTTTGTTCGAGCACATCAAGACGAGCTTGATAGGAGACGATCGCAGCTTCAGTTTGTTTGAGTTGATGCTGAATTTGCGAAGTGCTATTCATCAGCTCCACTTGTGTGCCACGTAGTTCTTGGAGGCGAATTTGGCGCTGCGCCATTTTTTCTAAAGCGAGCTTATGTTTGTTCTCTAATTCGCCTAGTTGTTGCTTAGCGGTGCGCAGTTCGATTTCCGCACTATTAAGCAACGCTTCTTGACCTTGCAATGCATCTTGCGCTTGCAGCCAACGGGTATGGGTTCCTGATTTTTCAAGTTCTGTTAGTTCGGCTCGTTTGACCAGCAGCTTAGCTTCTAGTTCGACAATATTGCCATCGAGCGTACTTAGTTGTGATTTCCCGATTTCGATCGCAGCGCGGGTTTGTTGAATTTGATCTTGCAGACGAGTGCGATCGCGGCTATTGCGTTCGATTTGTTCGTAGATGCGATCGCGCTTGAGTTGGGCTTCACGATGAGCAGTTCTTGCCGATTGTAATTGTTCTTCAAACTTAGCAATACCAGTTAATCCACCACGTAAACGGTGATTTAGACTCGCTAGCATCTGGTCGATTTCTAAAAGGCGATCGCGCAGTTGCTTGGTTTCTGAAGATTCCGCAGGCTTGGCATTACCGAAATGTAGACTGCTATGTAGAGGAGCGCTGCCGCCAGTCATTGCACCAGAAGTTTCCAGAATTTCGCCTTCCAATGTCACCATGCGATGCTTGCCGATGTGGAATCTCGCTTGATTGAGGTTCTCGAATACGAGAGTATTGCCAAACACAAAGGAGAAGACATCTTGATAGCGATCTTCGTAGGTGACAAGATTAAAGGCATAGTCGATCGCACCTAGTCTCTGGGCTTCCGTGCGTGAAGGAAACTTAGCAGCATTTAGTTTGTTCAACGGTAAGAATGTAGCGCGTCCTGCTCTCTCACGTTTGAGCAAAGCGATCGCTTCCGATGCAACTTCATCGTTATCCACAACCAGATTGCCTAAGCGTCCACCCGCACAGATTTCTAGAGCTAATTGATAACGAGGCTCAACTAATCCTAACTGAGCGACCAAGCCGTACACGCCTGACAAGTCTGCTTCGATCACGACTTGAGAAGCTCTGGTTCCTTGGACTTCTCGGCTTGCTTGGACTTGTGCTTCGAGTTTGTCAAGTTGTCGCGTTTTGACTCGCTGCTCTTGCGAAATGCGATCGATGGTTTCATTTTGAAGCTGTACTTCTAACTGCGCTTCTGCAAGGTTTTTGGCTAAGGTTTGTACCAACGCTTCAGCGCCACTAACTTCCGCCTCTTGCAGCCGCAAAGCATCTTCCAGCGACTGATTGGAGAGCATATCAACCGCATAACGCCCTTCTCCTGCCAGAATCTCTTTGAGTTCCTTTTCTTGCGATTCTAATTGGAGCGATCGCTGATTGAGGACTTCTCGAATTCTAGTTTGTTCTTGCTTTTGCGGATCGAGAGATGCTTGAGCGCTATCAACATCTTGACGCAACTGGGTTTGCTGACGTACCCATTCTGAGGAAGCAGACGCGATCGCTTGCACTTCCTTACGATATTGGGAAACAATCGATGACTGTTGATCGCGAGCTTTTTCAGCAGTAGCAGCTGATTCTTCTTTAAATTTTTTCTGTAATTCTAATTCTTCAGACTCGCGTATGAGTTGATCAATTTCCTCTTGGGTACTGACAATATGATTTTGATTGTTTTGATAGGAACTAGTTAGGGACTGCTGTTGACGTTGCAATCCGCGCAGTTCCGCCTGTTGTCCAGACAAGTTACTAGAAACCGAGAGATACTCTTCTTCGCCGAGAGTATGCACGCGATCGCTAAGTTCGTTAAGTTGAACTGTCCCCGTCTCGATTACTTGCGAGAGTTCTGCTAATGACTTCTCAATATTGCCGCATTGTTCGCGATTATTAATTAATTCAACATTACGTAGCGATTGTTGATAAGTAATCTCTCGCTGTTGCAGCACCGCCTCCGATGCTTCCATGCGCTCATATTCCAGCCTTAGCGCCTTATATTTTTCTGCCTTAACGCGATCGCTCTTGAGTTTTTCTTTATTGGCAATCAGTTCCTGCTCAACAATCCTAAATCTCTCTTCTTGCGCCTTAACATCATCTAACTTATCTTTGGCAGTCGAAATTTTGCGATCGAATTCCCCTACACCCGCCAACTCATCAATGATTTCCCGACGTTCCCGCGAATTCATCGAAATAATGCCCGTAACGTCCCCCTGCAATACGACGTTATAGCCCTCAGGATAAATACGGAACTTAGCTAACTGCTCATGCAATTCGCTTAAATTACAAGGCGTTCCATTGATGTAATAAGTAGATGTATAAGTCCCCTGCGTGGTAACACGCAACTTCCGCATCACCGTCCATTCGCCGACAGTCTGCCCTTCCGCCTTGGGAATCTCTACGCCCTCACTTTGCAGCGCCGCCATTTCCGTCTCTTCGAGTGCAAAAGTCACAGTCACGATCGCTTCGACCATCCGCCCCTTTTTGCTATGGGCTTGGTTAACCAAATCTGGCAAGCGATCGGCGCGCATCCCCTTAGAGCCTGCTAACCCCAGCGCAAATAGCAGTGCATCGAGAATATTTGACTTACCCGAACCATTGGGGCCCGAAACCACTGTAAACCCAGTCAGGAGTGGGATTGACACGGTCGAGCCAAAGGATTTAAATCTGGTGAGTTCTACATTTTTAATGTACATATTCGATATACGCAGTGGCGATCGGGGGGCATACTCAGCAAAAAAGTAGCGTAGCTATTTTCTTGCTGTCTCTAGGATGTCAATTTTTGACAGCACGAAAGTGCAAATACGTTATCACATCTTGTAAAAAATGGCATAGGTATCCTCAAGATTTTTTGCGGGTTATAATTAATTTCAATAAAGTTTAGACAAAAATTTCATGTATCCCAAAACCCCCCTCTTCCAGAAATGTCTCCTATTTCTGGAATCACTACCCAACATTAAGGCTACCATTCAAGGCGAGCCTTATTTTTCTAGTGAGGTTTTAGCTGATGGTGAGTTAATAATTAGTACATCTGATAAGACAGCTCACTATATATGTGAGATCAAAACTGGCATAACAAATGACATAGTTGAGCAAGTTGCTCAATATTTTGCCAATTTAGGAAAAAGACTGAATGCTAAACAAAGACCTTTATTAGTTACTCGTAATTTATCTAGTCTGGTTGTAGATCAACTAATAGAGAGAAACATTGAATTTATTGATGTTGATGGAAATATCTATCTCAATAGTCCAGAGATTTATATAGTCATTCGCAATCAAACTTCAAAAGAAAATATAAATAAATCTTTAGAGATCACCGTTCCTGTATTGCAAGTAATATATTTCATTCTTAAAGATCCGTCAATTATTGCAAGTGACGGAATTAATGGAAGTTATGAAAAAATTGATTGTCTTCTTGGAAGTGGTATTACCCCTAAGACAGTAAAAAATACACTGGAAAAACTTCAAGAACTTGATTACATTAAACGTACTAGTGAAGGATATAAAATCATTGACTACATTAAACTCCTTGAAAGATGGGAGTTAGGATATGCTGAAAGATTACGTTCAAAATTGTTAATAGGAACATTTAGATATATAGGGAAACAAAACTTTTGGGAGATCGAAAATAAACTTAAGCTATATGCTCAGAAATATGGCTATTTAATTGGTGGTGAACTTGCCGCTTCAATAATGACTCAATATCTTCGTCCTGTAGGAGCTACACTACACATTCACAAAGATCATTATTACTTTCCGCTAGTAGTCGATCTAAGGCTAAAACCCGATCCTGATGGAAACATAGAAATTCATCAAAGATTTGACAGACAAAGTGATCAGCACGATCGTAACGAAGAATTGAATAATCTTATTAATCCATTACTCGTTCATGCAGAACTAGTTCGTACTGGTGATAGTCGATTGAAAGAAACTGCTCAACTTATTTTTGATAAATATATTGCGGAACTAGCTCAAAAGTGATGATTGATTCTAGAGAGAAGCAGGTTTTAGCTGACCTAACTGCTATTGTCAAAGTGCTAAATTTACCAATGATTTTGGTTGGCGCGGGAGCTAGGATAATCATATTCGATCAAAAATTTGGAGAAGGAAAAGGAACAAAAGACTGGGACATAGCAATATCTATAGATAGCTGGGAAACTTATCAAACTTTACGTGAAGCTCTAATCAATGTTACTTTTCCACGCTTTCAGTCTACAAAAACTCCTCATAGATTTAGGCATATTGAGACTAATATTGATGTTGATATCGTGCCTTTTGGTGCAATTGGTGAACCTGACAAACAAATTATTTGGGCTGATAGTGGCAATCCCATGAGCGTATTGGGATTTGAGGAAGCACTCTCTCATGCCACAACCACGAATATTGATGATTTGGAAATCCAAGTGATTGATATCCCATCTTTTATAGTCCTTAAAGTTTTTGCTTGGGGCGATCGCGGAGAACGCACAAAAAAAGATTTGGAAGACATTGAGTTTATCTTATCGAAATATGAAGACGAGGACGAGGAGCGAATCTTCAATGAATTAGCAGCAGAACTTTCTAGTGGGAATGTTGACTTTCTTGATGCAAATATCTATCTGCTCGGACAAGATATTTGTAGAATGTTGCAAAACAAAACGCTGATAGAGCTAAATAAATTATTGGAGAAAATGATTAAAAAGTTTGATTACGATGAAGAAAGATCTTTCGGCTATATGCTGAAAGTCTTGCAGAAAGGCATTTACTCGCTAAACCCCAAAACGTGAAAGTTTCATGATGTTTTTTTTGGAGATCGCTTTGTCCTAAAATCTGATTGAGATTTTGGATTTTGTGATGTGTAGCGATCGCAGGTTACAAAGTAGGTGACGAAGATGTGTCTATTATGCTAGATGAAACCTTAGCTTTTAGCTTTACCGAATCTGTTCAGCCAAAACCCTATGAAAGTTGACGTATATAAGCTTCCTCAAAATAGTCCAGATGATCTCACAGCGCTAAAAGCAGCGATCGCATCTGGCGAAATTAATCCGCAACTGATTGTGGCAATTTTGGGTAAGACAGAAGGAAATGGCTGCGTCAATGACTTTACACGAGGCTTTGCGGTACAAACCTTAAAGAACTATCTTGCTAATTTTGTTGGGAAAGAAAAATCTGCATCTATTGTCTATGTCATGTCTGGAGGGACTGAAGGAGCTATAAGTCCCCATTTGACGATTTTCACTAGCCAGCCTTCTCAACCACATAGCCCAACCCGTATGGCTTTGACATTGGGCGTGATTCATACCCGTGATTTTACCTCTGCGGAAATCGGCTCGTTAACAATGGTCAAGGAAGTGGCTCTGGCAGTTAATCAAGCGATCGCATCGGCAGGAATAGCCAAAGCTGACGTACATTTTGTCCAGATTAAATGCCCACTTGTCACCAGTCGCGATCGCCTGCTAGATGAGCCACAGTCTATAAGCAAATCCGTAAGTAGCTACCAGTCAATGGGTTACTCACGAGGAGCCTCAGCTCTGGGAGTAGCAGTAGCTTTAGGTGAAGTTCAGCTGGAAGAGATAACTCCAGATGATATTTGCCAAAATTATGATTTGTATTCTTCCGTAGCTTCCACTTCCGCAGGAGTAGAGCTACGCAACTGTGAGATTTTAGTGTTAGGAAATGCACCGACATCAACCAGTAATTTTGTCATTGGTCATAGTGTGATGCAACATGCTCTTGACGCTCAAGCTATAACTAAGGCGATCGCCTCAACAGGTCAAACCAGCGATCGGATTGTAAATGTATTTGCCAAAGCTGAAGCCGATCCGTCTGGGGAGCTTTTGGGGAGAAGACATACGATGATGGATGATTCAGATATTAACCATACAAGGATGGCTAGGGCTGTAGTTGGTGCAATAGTTGCCTCAATCATTCAAGATCCAATGGTCTATGTGTCGGGAGGTAGCGAACATCAGGGGCCATCGGGTGGTGGACCTGTTGCTGCGATCGCCATGCTGTTTTAGTTGCTTTAGCAAATGGTTTAGTGGTTTTGACTCCTGCCTTTGCCTCAATCCAAGACATACCGCACCAAACTAAAACGCAAATCCTGCGATCCTTTGATGTTATTAGCTGCAACAAATAATCGGAAACCTCTGCAAAATCAACTCTACAAACTTTTCCCCAAAAGATCCAGTATCACCAATTAAGGTAGTCCTAAAAAGGTAAGAATGTGCGGCGCGAAGCGCCGCATATTCTTACCTATACAAATCCGTTCCTTTGCAGGATTACCCCAATTAAGCAGATGAACATAATTAATTACACATCCAAACCCTTAAAGTTGCGCCCCGGGGGGGCGCCACGTTATTGGTTTGGGTGTGTTATT
>JANNDZ010000877.1:0-4558 GCA_031378395.1 Pseudanabaena sp. OTE_75_metabat_487_sub | reverse complement strand
TGGCGATCGCTCCATCAAAACATCTACAGACTCATCATGCACATTTTATTTAGATTTGTCATTAATTCACCTTGGTAAAGATAAAAATAGTTGCTTAGTCTCACATAGCTCTTGCGATTGCTGATCTATGCATTTACAGGTTTCTTTTACTTACCCACTTATAAATTCATCAGACTTGAACATTGAACTTACGCAATAGTTTACAAAACTTAAACTTTGTTGCCACGGATAGCTCCACGAGATCGAAAAAACCTTAGGCTTGGTAAATTGGCTTTCCTACGACTTTCCTGATGTAATCTTCTGATATGACATAGGGGAAATCATTTTTACGGAAACTACTGTCAGACGCAAACACAGTAAGGTATGTATGGTTTACAAACTGAAATTCCTTAACAATTTTTGCGATCGCCTTTTTCTCTTTTTCTAACGCCCTAGCACTCAAATGAAACTTAGTCCAGAAAGAATGTTTACATTTAACTGCCAAAACATACATGGGCTTCTGAGGGAAATGGGTTAATTACTTACGCACGAGATAGACAGTTTCGATATCTTTGGAATTCGACAAATACTGCTGTAATTTTTCAATCTCCTCTTCAGGTAAATCGTGAGTGATGAGAGCATCAAAGCAACTTACTGAAGCCCGCTCTTGTTGCGCCAAACCAACTTTTTGATAGTGAATTGATAGCTTTTGCTGGTACTTCAGTGCTTCATCATTTTTACCCTGTTGTTTGAGAAATCCATAAATTAGTTCGCAACTTGGTATATAGGCATCTACATCACCTTGCATCGTAATTTCCAAATGCTCGATCCCTTTGGGGTCTTCATCTTCAAGCAGAACTTTGCCTAATAGATAATTTGCCCCAGCATGATCGGCTTGCATCGCAACTACATTTTGAGCAAAAGGAAGAGCTGCGCGATCACCCATAATTTCACTCGTCCAGAAAGCACGATTCCATGCTTCAGTGAGATTTAATATTTCTGATTTAGCCTTTTCTTCAATGGCTTGCAGCGCGGTACGAAGCCCTTGGATATATGTAAATCGTTTTTTCCATGAAGCCTCAACATTTGTATACCAATCCCGATCAAATTGTTCGGTTAAATTAGCAAGAGCACTACCCAGAAATTTTTGGCTAGCCGTTACAGGACTAAAATTCATTATTGGCAGTGCTGATGCATTAAAACCAAGAGCTTGCAAGCGATCACGCAAACAAGGGTGTGTATCGCTGGTATCAGTTTTAAGGGCTAGCGATCGCTCTAATAATTTCTGATAAGTCTCAGGCTCTATTTCATTTTGCAAGGATTGAGCAAGTTGGGCGAAGGGAGCGTTCGGTGGTTCTGGTTGAGTATTGACTTGTTGATAAATATTTTTCCAATAGGAATTGTCAATATATTGACTTCTTACACCAACCAAAATCAATGCTTCGGCAGCATGTTGATTACCTACAGAGTCAGCCGCACAGCGATCGGCTTCGTACTCATTAGCCCTTGCTAAAACGAAGGAATAAGCACTTAATAGTGGTGAATACCAATTGATAAAGCTGTAGAAACTAAGCGCCACAACTTCAGCGCTTTGCTCAGTTTGGAAACGCTCCAAAATTTGCATCCATGTTTTGCGTACTCGATAAATCCATCCCGCAAAGCGGCTGTGGTTCCCAGACAAATGACCAATTTCATGAGCTAAAACTGCTTGAAATTACTCTGGAGAGAGGGATTGCATTAAAGGCAAACCAAGAATGAGATAGTTCTTTTGCCAACCGAAAATCCCTAAACGAGGAACTTGACAGACGCTAGCATTAAATTCTGAGGTGAGGAGAATCTGATGAAATGATGGAGCTTGCAGAGACTTAGTGAGGCGATTTACCAATGCGAATAGTTCGGGAACCTGCTTCCGCTTTAGTTTTGTGCCAGTTGGCGCAGGAAATGTCACCCACAGCGATCGCAAAAGTAAAAATATTGACACTATAAAAATTGTAGACAGCCCACTAGCGAAAAAGCGTCCATATATGCCAATGAAGGCAATTGATGCTACACACAGTAATAAAAATGCGATCATGACAAAAATATAAACATATCCAAATGTAGCCAACGCAGCTACGCGCAGCTTATACATATGAGGATGTTGCTGCGAGTATACTTCCAATTGCTGAACCAATTCATCAAACTTCTCCTGAGTCATAGATTCTCACCGTCCGCGTTTAAGATCGTAAATAACTTTTTCTAAATACCATTTTCTCTTTTGATTAGGATTTCTAAGCTTTTGTGATTTTAGCAAACGCTCGGCAACATCCCATCGTCTCTTTACCAATTCATTAAGCTTTTGCTCCAAGGGCGCACATTCAATATCTGCCTGTAAATCTTGCCACCATTTCCGCAGATTTGACAACCATAAGCCTAACTTTTTATCCCATCGAAGTTGACGAGGACGCGATAGTGTAAGCAACATAATCAACGTCACTAATCCAAAAGAAATTAAAAATATAGCCGAGACTTCCATACGACTTAAGCTTCTATAACTTGCCTGTATCTTTCTAGACTGATTTAGCTCTAGGCGATTGCAAGCTATGCAAAAATTCACCCTGCACTCAAGTGCGGGCTAAAAGCTCAACCCCTTTGAAACGGGTTAAATTTCAAATTTCTTTAGTCGGTTTCAACCGACTTGAGCTTTTAGCCAAGAACTTGAGTTCTTGGTTTATTTGCTTCAAACCACAAGATTTTCTGTCAGCAATACTTCTGTAAGAGAGACTTGAACACTAAAATTTTCTCCTGCATTACCGCTCAATTGAAGCTGAATATAGTTGTCGATGCTTCGAGCTTGAGCCTGTAGAAAAATATTCCCCGCATCATCTAAAACTATCAATTTAAGAAATTCAGGCAGAAATGTATCTGTCATTGGATAAATAGCAAGACGAATACTAGTCTCACTTTGCGAAACTTGCGAAATCGTGATAACTAACGCGACTAAACATCCAGACATTTGCAAGCCAAAATCGATTAGCTTACCTCGTCGTATTTCTGTCAGATTGGATGCGTTAGGAATTGAACTTAAAAATTCTCGATTACGCCAAGCATATTGAGGTTGATTACCGTCCAGTAAAGTTTCTAGCTCTTGCCAACCTGACTCAAAAAGATCCTGCAACCAATTACTGAGATTCGCGATCGCATTGGAATTACCAGAAACTTGTGGAGTAGATGCTCGTAAATCTGTGATCGCTATACATAACCATTCAATCGGTTGGAGAAGATCGATCGCCACTGATTCCATCTCCACATCTGGCATAAAGCCCAAAATTGTCGCTGATCGCAAATTCGCGTCTAGTTGAACAACAGTATAACCAATACGCTCTTCCCATACTTCAGGAGGCATATAACAATTTGATTCCCCCTCATTCAGCGATCGACATTCCACCTTGCCAACACCCTCAATATCTAGATCGGCAACATCTGCACATATCTGCACAACAGGATTCCAGCTATCACTTGACTCTAAGTTTGTCGAGATTCCCATCATCTCTAAGTAGTCACGCACTACTAGCACGGCTACAGTATTACGCTGCACTCGTTCTGCAATATCTAAAGGTTGTTTTGATGCAAATGATCGCGCAATATCACGATATTCATTGGCAATTGGGAGAGATAAAAAACTGTCTTTCATATTAAACATAATTGATCCTATAGCGTTTTGCCTAAGATTCTTGAACTAGGCAACTCTATTTTTTTTCGTAAAATTCTTTTAATAGCGGAATACATTTGCGTTGATAAAAGCTACTGAGAGTCGAGATGGGTAGCGAAAACTCTTGCGATAAAATTTGCCAATTAGTCTCAGGAGGTAATCTTTTAAGAATTAGAACCTGAGCATTAACATCAGCGCGATCGCGAACATAAGTACGACGCAAAACTTTGGTCTTATCTAATTCTACCCATTCTCGAACTTGCTCTAACAAATTAGATGATTGGACAGGAGCAGCTATGCGATCAATTCCCTGATCCATACCAGCATCATTGATGTCTTCTCTTTCGTTTAATCCCGACTTTAGTTGTTGTTGTTGATTTTCGATATACATATCTTGCAGTCGGTGCTTAAGGTAGGCATTCATCCAAGTAATAACATTACTGCGATCCGAGTCGTAGGCAGATTTTGCAGTAGTAGCTTCACAGAGATTTCGGCAAAAATATAGCCATGTTAGCTGCAAAGCATCCTCATAATATGGTGAGCTATCTCTCCAAAGTTTTTGCGATCGATTAATTAATCGAATCAGCGAAGTTAATGCTCTCTGTCGGGCAATAGTTCCTTGAGGATGCTGACAAGTTTCTATTACAAGCTGTTTTAATTGTTGCTCTAAATCGATCATTTTAGAAGTCTATTAATAATAATTATTTTAACTTAGGCACTGATGTTACGTGGAACTCAGATGAAGAATCTCTTGCTGCTAGCCAAGCAGGGCAACCACGGGGGGATTGCCCCTACCTAAATATTTAGATTTTGTAGGGGGCTGTGCCCCCGTGCCAGCCCCAGACTCTCGCCATTGCAGAAATTCCTTCCACGTAACATCAGTTAGGC
>JANNDZ010000827.1:0-3547 GCA_031378395.1 Pseudanabaena sp. OTE_75_metabat_487_sub | reverse complement strand
GAACAGAAGATTATAAATATCAACAATAAACTTGATTGAGCGTAATTTTTTGACATTGATTAGCTGCATACTTCTGATCCTTGACCCTAAAAACTATGAAGAAGTAGTAAGAATTTTAGATCAGGTTTTTTAATTGTCTGAGCTACTAAAAACCAAAAATTGAGATTGACTCTGGTACAATCACACTAAAATTCTTACTACTTCTTCATAGTTTTTAGGGTCAAGGATCAGAAGTATGCAGCTAATCAATGTCAAAAAATTACGCTCAATCAAGTTTATTGTTGATATTTATAATCTTCTGTTCAAACCATTAAAATCAGAAAAAGGTGATTATGATTATCTAAGATGGAATGGATTGATTGATCTAATGTGGAGAATAGGTGGAAGTTCAACTCGCGCATCTTTAACCAAAAGATTCCTCAGCAGTTCGCCACACTATCTTTATCCTAAAAACAAGTTCTATTTTCTCCCTGGAGAATACGAAGAATTACTTTCCCAACTTCGTATTTCTCGTGCTGCAATCGCCAATGAAGTTTTGGCTAAAGTAATCAAACCTGATGACGAAGTAATGGAATTTGGCTGTGGGCATGGGTTGATTGTTGGAGCCACAGGACATTTTTGCAAAAGCGCGATTGGCGTGGATGTTAGTCAGGCGATTATCAGAGTTGCTGAAGAGCTAAATCGTGAGGTCAAAAATGTTTCGTATATCAGAAGTTCAGGATTGGATCTGAAGGTTATTCCCGATCAATCATTAACTTTTGTTTATTCAATTGAATGTATTCAACATATTGAGAAAGTCCATGCCGTGACTTTCTTCCATGAGTTTTATCGCATCCTCAAACCTAATGGCCGAGCACTGATTCAATTCCCAGATTTGACTCGTTCAGAAGAGCTTGATGCATGGATGGAAGGAACTTGGAAAATTCAGTCTGAGCGTCCTTATTCTGAACTAACCATGATGCGGATACGCTATTACACCCCTGAAGAAATCAAAATTTTGCTAACCCGTATTGGTTTTAGTGATGTAGTTTTTCTAGACCACAGTCTCAATCCTGTAGAACGTTCTTCCGTATATTTTTTAGCAACTCGCTAATCACAAAATAAAAAGGCGGCGCGATGCGCCGCCTTTTTATTTAATTACTAATTGCAGGTTGCTTATTAAAAGCAAATTGGTTGAGAATGCGATCGCAGATTTGACCACTTGATAGACCAAGGGAAGTAAATGACTGCTCTGGTGAAGCATGTTCTACCAGAATGTCAGGAACACCAATCCGATAGACTGGAACGAGGATATTTTCATCGTTCAAGGCTTCGAGAACAGCGCTTCCAAATCCCCCCATCAGACAACCTTCTTCAATGGTAACCACTTTACCGATTTTTTTCGCAAGCGGTACGATTAGTTCTGTATCCAAAGGTTTAGCAAATCGAGCATTAACGACGGTGGCACTGACCCCATGTTCATTCAGCAATTCTGCAACTTGCATCGAAGGGTAGACCATTGAGCCATAGGCAAGTAGCAAGACATCTTTACCTTCGCGCAAGACTTCCGCTTTGCCGATTGGTAATGGTTCGATATCTTCATCTTGCAATGGCACTCCCATCCCATTGCCGCGAGGATAGCGCATCGCGATCGCTCCTTTGTGGGTAACGCCAGTAACGATCATATTTTGCATTTCTGCTTCATCTTTAGGAGCCATCAGCACGATGTTGGGAATGCAACGTAGGTAGGCAATGTCATACATCCCTTGGTGTGTGGGACCATCTGCACCGACAATACCTGCACGATCTAAACAGAGGAATACAGGTAAGTTTTGAATACAGACATCATGGATGATCTGGTCAAAGGCTCTTTGTAAGAAGGTGGAATAAATCGCCGCGACTGGACGCATTCCCTCGCAAGCTAAACCTGCTGCAACCGTAAGCGCATGTTGCTCAGCAATGCCGACATCGACAAATTGATTTGGCAGTTGAGCTTGAAACTTGTCTAATCCAGTGCCAGTGGACATAGCCGCTGTAATTGCCACGATCCGCTTATCATGCTCAGCAAGTTTGATCAGCGTATCAGCAAATACTTTGGAATAGCTGGGAGGCTTTGGTTTGGTTGAAGTTGAGGCTTTGGCTTTGCCAGTGGAAAGATCAAAAGAATTTTGAGCATGATAGCCAACGCGATCTGCTTCTGCATAGCTATAGCCTTTACCCTTAGTTGTAGCAACGTGAACCATTACTGGCCCAGTTAGGGTATGAGCCATTTTAAAAGTGTCGATTAGTTCGCGGATATTGTGACCATCGACGGGACCGATGTAAGTGAAGCCTAGCTCCTCAAATACTGCTCCCAGCTTATTCTGCACCATTGTCAAAATTTTGACATTATCCTTGATGCGCTCGATTTCAGGGCTGATTTGTTCGCCAACAAAGGGAATATTGCGAATCTGCTCCTCAAGATTATTGGTGAGAAATTTCATCGGGGGGCTGAGACGCATCTTATTGAGATAACGAGGAATTGCGCCCACGTTTGCGGAAATTGACATTTCATTGTCATTGAGGACAACTAATAAATTAGTTTTGGGAAGATGTCCAGCGTGGTTAATTGCTTCGAGCGCCATACCGCCTGTTAATGCGCCATCGCCGATGATCGCCACGGTCTTAAAATTGTCGCCTTGTAAATCACGGGCGATCGCCATGCCCAGAGCCGCCGAAATACTAGTGGATGCGTGCCCCGCGCCAAAATGGTCAAATTCACTTTCGCGACGATTTAGATAACCTGCAATACCGTCTTTTTGACGCAAGGTATGAAATCGGCTGTAACGTCCTGTGATCAGCTTATGTGGATATGCTTGATGCCCTACGTCCCAAACAACTTTATCGCGATCTAAATCTAGGGTTTGATATAAACCTAGTGTCAATTCAACTACGCCCAACCCAGGTCCTAGATGTCCACCTGTAGCAGCAATAGTTTCAAGGTGCTTTTGACGAATTTCACGAGCTATAGACTCCAATTGGGCGATCGTTAGACCATGCAATTGGTTGGGATGCGTAACTTCACTCAAGCGCATATTGGCTTATTTCCATTAAGATGACTCCCTTTATCTTAACTGAGCGCACATCACAAAGGTGCACTGCGATCGCAGTTCTTAAAACCTAAAAAGCAGAAATAGGACTTCATGCCATTTCTGCTTTTTGTTTAGCAAAAGGTATACTTCGCATCCCTTTTGTTATTGCAAGAAAAGATCTACAACTGCTCGACGACATCCCATACAGTCACAGCCTCGCTGACTAATTGCGAGATCGCCAATGCGATCGCTGGTTAGGATATTGGCGCGATCGGCTTGAGATTGGCTGTTTGAATCGGTAGTTTGGTTTGTTTTTGTAATTACAACCGATGACATATAAAGATCGCCATCTTTGATGTCAAGACTCTGGTTGGTATTGGCTTGTGCAGGATAGACTGACAGCAAAAAAGATGCCAATAATGCAGGGCTGCTCAGAAGGGCTAATGATGATTTTTTCATAAGTACCGAGAATGTCGGATCACATTCATTAATTGCTG
>JANNDZ010000813.1:0-1917 GCA_031378395.1 Pseudanabaena sp. OTE_75_metabat_487_sub | reverse complement strand
GGTTTTTAGTGCAAAGCGCTGTAAAACCTAAAAACCTGTACCGCCCGCTTAGCGGGCGGTACAGGTTTTTAGGTTTTAGCGAAGTTTACTGTAAGTCCGATTTAGCCGATAGCCCATACTATGAACTGTCTCGATCAAATCTTCATTAGCTCCTGCTGCTTTCATCTTTTGGCGCAAACCTCGAATATGTACCTTCACAGTATGCTCTTCTGGAGGTGACTCCAAAGACCAAACATGCTCGATCATGACGCTACGGCTCAAGACTCGTCTTCCATTGCGAAGTAGCAATTCTAAAAGAGCATATTCCTTGGGCGTTAAATGGATAGGATTTTCACCATAGCCAACTTCGCAAGTGCTTGGATTGAGATACAGTTCACCCCACTCCAAGACTGGCGATGCGATTTGACTACCACGACGTAATAGGGCGCGAATCCTTGCAAAGAGCTTTTGTAAATCAACGGGTTTGACAATATAATCATCGGCTCCAACGTCTAAACCGTTAATTTCGTGATCGATTGTGTCGCAGGCGGTGAGCATCAAGATTGGTAAACTGTAACCATGCGATCGCAGCCGATGACAGAGACTAATACCATCCAGCTCTGGCAACATTAAATCCAAAAGCATTAGATCATAATCTAGGGACTGAGCTTGATGCCAACCCGTTTTACCGTCAGTGGCAATATCCACAACATAACGCTCATCGGTTAGCGCTTCAGCCAAAGTTTCGGCAAGGCGGATATCATCTTCAACTAGAAGAATCCTCATAGGATGGAATTTTTTTGGAGATGCGATCAAACTTCTCTAATTCTACAAAAATTTGTTACCAAAATTCCGATTCTAAAACCCAATCAATAATAGCGGCGCGAAGCGCCGCTATTATTGATTGGGTTTTGGAAAATAGCGACAGCCACTTATCACAGATTGCGACTTGTAAACTCAAATAAATGTAACAGAACATCAAGATTTATTGCCTAGGAACAATCTTTCCGTTTTCTTTACAATTCTCTAACCAGTTTCCTTACTTTTGGTATGGGATTATCTAGATTCATTGTGAGAAAGGCTTGATTGTCACCATCACTTCGATTTAAACAAACAATTTTCAACCTGAAAGTTTAGGATATGCAGCGCAAAGCGCTGTACATCTTATGAATTTACAAACAACTTAAATTTGGAGAATTTCAATGGGTAGTATCGTCATCAATGCTAGTGCGATAGAGCTATGGCAAACGAGTTCCGCCGATGATGTTCAGGCTGTGATTCGCGCAGTTTATAAGCAGGTATTGGGCAATCCCCATGTGATGGAAAGCGAGCGCTTTGTCAAAGCTGAGTCGCAGTTAGGCGATCGCAGTCTATCGGTACGTGAATTTGTCCGCGCAATTGGCAAATCTGAATTTTATCGCGATCGCTACTTCACATCATGCGCTCCCTACCGCTTTGTAGAATTGAACTTCATGCATTTCCTCGGTCGTCCTCCCCAGTCTCAAGCCGAGATTTCCGAGCATATTGTGCGTTGCGTGACTGAGGGCTACGATGCTGAAATCGATTCCTATATTGATAGCGACGAATACCAAACTGCCTTTGGTGAAAATGTGGTTCCTTTTAGTCGCAGCAATACCCAAGCAGGGCAAAGCCAAGTGACATTTAACCGCATGTATGCGCTTAATCGCGGTGATTCGCAAATTAGCAGCGCTGTTAAGTCTTCACAGTTGGTTTTTGAAGTTGCCACCAACAGCAGCAACAAAATTGCACCAGCCAGCACCGATCTTGGTGGTTCGGGTGAAGCCAATAAGAAGAAATTCAAAATTGTGGTTCAGGGTTCTAAGTTCGACACCCGCCGCCGTGTCAGCACCAGCACCTATTTGGTTGCAGGTGACAATATGACTTCCCAGATCCAACGGATTAATCGTACTTCTGGCA
>JANNDZ010000178.1:0-3080 GCA_031378395.1 Pseudanabaena sp. OTE_75_metabat_487_sub | reverse complement strand
ATTCGTCCTCGCATTTAGCGCCTTGCGCTAGCTTGAACAAATAGCGCAAGGCGCTAAATGCCCAGATAAAAGTTTAAAAGTGCCACGAAGCGACACTTTTAAACTTTTATCTGGGTTTTAAGAAAAAAATTGATTTAGGTGTTGACAAACTTCATCATCACTGTGTATCTTAATAAAGGTCAAGAACACGCCCCCATCGTCTAGAGGCCTAGGACACATCCCTTTCACGGATGCGACGGGGATTCGAATTCCCCTGGGGGTATTCTTCACCAATAAAAAAGCACTCGCAAAACGAGTGCTTTTTTATTGGTGAAATTCAAGTGCGCGAAGCGCACTTGAATTTCAGAGTAATTTTTCTAAGCCATAAATTAGTGACTTGAGCGCAAGTACTTTGCGGACACAAAGCAATACACCTGCCATATAACAGGTGCGATCGCTAGCATTATGCTCAATTTTTAAAGTTTCTCCCATTGCGCCAAAAATCACTTCTTGCCGCGCAACTATGCCAGGCATACGGACACTGTGAATGCGAATGTTTTCGCCGTAGGTTGCGCCCCTTGCACCTGAGAGATGTTCTTTTTCATCAACGCTATGCGGATTAAAAGATTGACCTAATTCTGAGAGCATTTGTGCGGTTTTGATCGCAGTACCGCTAGGAGCATCAGCCTTTTGATTGTGGTGCAGTTCGATAATTTCCACATGCTGGAAATATTTGGCGGCAGCGATCGCAGCTTGTTGCATCAAAATCACACCGACGGAGAAATTTGGGGCAATAATACAGCCTGTACTTGCTTTGTCCGCAAAAATGGCAAGATCGGCAATTTGTTGCTCACTTAAGCCTGTTGTGCCAACGACGGGACGCACACCATAGGCGATCGCAGAGCGAATATTGTCATAAATGATGCTGGGGTGGGTGACATCGACCATTACTGGTAGTTGTGATTCTTGCGCGGCTTGAGCAAGAACAACTTCAAGGTTATCGGTAACAGGTATTTCTAACTCGCCAATACCAATCACTTCGCCGATATCTTCGCCGATGTGCTTGCGACCGATCGCACCCACAAGCATCATGTCTGGTGATTGGGCGATCGCTTTGATAATCTCACGTCCCATTTTGCCTGTTGCTCCAGAAACAACAACAGGTATTTTTGTATTATTGGTCATAAATAATTTTTAAGTTATACTCACGCTAAATATTAGGACAAACAACGACCTTGCGGTGTGCCTGTACTTTTGGATCAGCACATGATGTAGTAGGCGAATCTGATAAATCGAGGCTTTGTCAGCGGGGCATAGGAAGCAATTACTCTGGTAAATTGGTTCTTTGTTTGACTAAGATTTTAATTATTCCTGATTGGGCTAGGATTTGCCGTGCTGGTAGGCTAGTCGTCCGATTCATTCGTAACAGTTGTACGGTGACACGCCCGATCCCTGTGAGTGGCAAAATCGCACCACTTAAATTTTCGAGATAAAAATGGTCTGACCAGTTATCCTGTCTAGGATGATAGAGCCGTAATGTTTCGCCTGTCTCTGGAGCAATTGAGGCGATATCACTGCCTTTTGCTTGATTGCATAGTGGACAGGACAAGGCTAAGTTCTCTTCGGTAGTTGCGCCGCCATGTTTTTCGGCTATAACATGATCGACTTGATAAGATGCTAAGGCTAACATTTCTGGGATTAGGCAATATTCACAGCATTTTTGGGCGCGATCACTTACGGTACGGCGCAAACTTGCCGAAATGTAAGTTTTGCTCATTGGTCTTGTTGAATTCTGAGGAGGGCTTTGGCTTTGGCTAGACGGACTAGATGCTCAATAAATTCATAATGCTGCCATAGACGTTGATCGCTTTCATTTAATCCGTCTGTACGACTTTTATCTAAGAGGTTTTCTATCTCTGTTTGTACAGATGGAGATAGGTGTAGTGCGAGAATTTCTTGAGGGGATGGCAGTTTAGCAAAAAATTCTAAAATTTCTGTCAGTCCAGTAAAGTCTGTGGAAGGGTTGGCAGTAATCTCTTGTAAACCTAAAGCTAAAATTTGAGGAAGATTGTCTTTGCGAGATTCTAATCGTAGGGCAATGTCATCAGGTATTTCTAGGGTGATTTGCATATTTTTAAATCCCAATTTTATCTATACGTTACCTTCTAAATTAGTTGACTGCCAAGCTAATTTTTTATTTATTAACTTGATGGCAAAGACGATCGCTAAAAATAGAACGCAGCAAGAGATGGCAACTAATGTTTCTGTGATTTTCGGAGAAACAAATACTATAAATCCTCTATCTTTGATCGATGCTGAAAAACTAGAAACGCAAAATGGCATGAGATAAAGTCGGAATGTTTGCCAGTAATCTACTTTGTCTTTCTTGTTAGAAGAGATGCTTAATACAAGCCCCGTGCCAATCACCGCACTTATGCCCAAAGCATTAATCCAAGTCTTAGGTGATGGATCAAAATAGAAATAAACAATAACGACATACCAGATCAAGTAGCACCAAAGCACCACTTTCCCAATCTTAATGTCACGTAAATATTGAATTAACCACTTCATGAATTTGTACCTTCAATCTCGACAAGCTGATATCCAGCAGTAGCAGGGCAAACAACTGAAATAAAAACTAGAGGCTCGTTGCCATTATTGAATACTCCGTGCACAGAGCCAGCGTGAGCAATCACAATATCTCCTCCTGCGATCGGCTGCGTAGAGCCAGTTTTATCTAAGTAATATTCTCCCTTACCACTTAAGATTGTCCAAGTATCCTGTCCGTTGGGATGCAGATGGGGCGGAATTTTTTGATTTGGTTTGATATACCAAGCGACGACTACTGCATCTGGGGATTCAGTAACAACTGAACGAATTGGCTCTCCATCGGTGACTTGAAAAAATTGAGAGCTATCAAATATCCGAGCTTCACTCATGTTTATTTCGTTTTTTTAGCTTTGCCTTGTGAACAAATGGGAGTCTAACAACATTTACAACTTTTGATTGTCTGATCTCGCACCTTTCAAGGCTGATTAACCAAAAATAAAACCCAATAAATAGTTGCGGCGCTTTGCGCCGCAACTATTTATTGGGTTTTA
>JANNDZ010000771.1:0-6940 GCA_031378395.1 Pseudanabaena sp. OTE_75_metabat_487_sub | reverse complement strand
CGATCGCATTCGTGAAAATGTGAAGATTGATGCGGGTGCTTCTAGCTTTAATCAGTTAGTTAATGCTTCGGTCAATCAAACTCTGGGGCGATCGATTAATACCTCACTAACCGCAACTCTTCCACTTGTGGCTATTTTCTTGTTTGGCGGTGCAACCCTGAGATTCTTCTCTCTTGCTCTCATTATTGGCTTCCTCTCTGGAGCTTATTCAAGTATCTTCAATGCCAGTATCCTGCTGGCATGGTGGCGCAGTCGTCAGAATCCTAAAATTAGTCAACCGACCCTAGATGCAAACTAAATGATAAGGGCGGTGCTTTGCACCGCCCTTATCATTTAGTTTGCACGTATTTTCAAAACAGAAAACAATTGCAGTAAGGGTTTGCGGCTTTTATTTTGCCTACGGCAAAATAAAAGCCGCTATACTATTTTGAGTAAGTCTTGGGAAAACAACTATGACTATAACTACAAGTCGGAAGCTTACATTTGACGAATACCTAACTTATGACGATGGTACTGACAAAAGATATGAATTTAACGACGGGGAACTAGTAGAAGTGCCACCACCTATAGGATTGCATGAAAGAATTGTCACTTTTTTGTTGGTCTTCTTATCTGTAACAGTCAAGCAAAAATCTTATCCTTATTGTGTTCGCTCCAATGGGGTCGAAATTTGGACAGGTAAGCGCACGCGCCGCCCTGATCTATGTATGTTAAGAAAGCAACAAGAGCTAGATATTTTAAGAAAAGCGGCAATCCTATTTTCTCCGCCCTTGTTAGTGATTGAGGTCGTTAGTCCAGATTATCGTAATGTCGATCGCCAAGAAAAATGGCACGAATATCAAAATATTGGCGTATTTGAGTATTGGGTTGTGGATGCAGAATTGGCAATTATTTCAGTTCTACATCTGGTGAATGGCACTTATCAAGAAGCTATTTTCCATTTAGGAGAACAGATTATCTCACCTACATTTTTCGATCTCCAGCTTACGGTTGATGATGTTTTGAATGCAGATATATGAATTCTGACAATAGTGATTCTCTCTCTAAATCTAGCTCTGAGACATTAATAGATCCTTTGCTAGAACGCCAAGTCCAACGGTTGATCGAAGTGCAAACCTATTTGCGATGGATATTTGATGGGTTTCTGTGGCTAACTATCGGAACTGCGAGTATTTGGGCTTTGCGCTCGGATATTGAGCTATGGATTGCGGCTTTTACATGGGCAGGAGTACGCATAACCCTAGCTTATAATCGTATGCCAATGTTAGGGTTGGGAATATGTGTAGCGATGACTCTAGCGACTTTAGTTTGGCAGAGTTCGATTATTTTGTGGGGAGTTAATCAACGAGAGAAGCGATCGCTTATTGATCAAGTAAAAAGGATAAAGGAAAAAGGAAAAAGTCATCCATTATGGCGCTGGGTTTGTGAAGAGAAAGTATAATTGACAGCGCAAAGCGCCGCCTAGGATAGCTATCTTTGTTTGAGGACTAATAATGTAATGTCGTCATAAATCTTCTGAGTGCCAATATGCGATCGCAGATCGGCAATAACGGCTTGACGAATAGCGATCGCTGGATCATCAACATGTTGACAGATGACTTCGCATAGACGCTCTAAGCCATAAAGTTGTCTTTCTTCATTCTCTGCTTCAGTAATACCGTCGGTATATAGCACCACGACATCACCTTCTGTAAGGTCAATATGCTTTTGGGAGAGAAAATCAAAAATCTCTTCCTCTAATCCAATCGGAAAACCCAAGTCAATAGTGTCAAATCTTTCTAGCATTCCATTCTTACGCACAACAATCATTTCTTCATGCTGACCACTCAAGATCAATTTCCCATGCTCATAGTCAATCAACGATAGAGTTAAATTTTTATCAGATGACATTCTCTGAACATTGCCATAAATTGTGCGATTGAGGATATCTAAAAAGCGGACAGGATCATTTTCTTCACTTTGTAGTAAGGTTCGTACCGCAGTCTGTACCATGATCATTAACATGCCACTTTCTAGTCCATGTCCTGTTACATCGCCAATACCGATTTTAATCCGCCCATTTTGTTGCAGTACATCATAATAATCACCCCCAACCTCATCAGCAGGCTGCATAAATCCTGCTATATCTAATCCCACGATTAAAGCTAATTCTTTATCTTTAGGTAAAATCATTTGCTGGAGTTTGCGCGTTACATCTAGTTCGCTACTCATCCTTAGATTTTCTAATTTAAGAAGATCATTTAAAGCCAGAATTTGCTTGTTAGCTTTCTCCAGTGCAATTTCTGCAATCTTTCGCTGACTAATATCTTCGACAGTTCCTTCGTAATAAACTATTTTGCCATTTTCATCTCGTAATGCTCGGACATTCTCGCTAATCCAGATTGTCGTGCGATCGCGTTTATATACCTGTGACTCGAAGCTGGTAATCGTATCATTAGCCTCCATTAGAGACTGAAATTGCAGACGGCGATCGCGATCAACATAGAGATCTCTCTGGATATCAACAATTTCTTCAAGCAATTGCTCTACTGACTCGTAGCCATAAATTCGAGCTAGGGCAGGATTAACACTTAGATATTTACCTTTGACTGTTGTTTGAAAAATTCCATCCACAGAATTCTCAAATATGCTCCGATATTTTGCTTCGGACTCTCGCAGTGCGATCGCGACACTGTTAAATGATCGGACAACCATCGATAGCTCGTCTTTACTATCAAGATTAATTGATATTGCTCCACCCAATGTCATCTGTTTAGCAGCCACATCTAACTGATATACAGTTCTCATAACTGATAAATAGAAGCCAATAAAGAAATAGAGAATCGCAGCGAAAATCACCGCTACAAAAATCAAGACAAATTGCTTACGCTGCTCAAATCCTTGGATTCTATAGATCAATAACTCATCAAGGCGATCGACAATTTGTTGCCACAGTAAAAAGCTGTCATTTACTGTAGATTCCATCTCTTGTTGATAGAAACTTCCTGACAGGGAAAAGTTGTTCTCTCGATTGACTAGTTGTCTAGTGTAAGCATTAAACTCACTAACGCTAACAATAAAGTTACGAAGAGGAATATTTAGATTATTGCGAAGATTATTGCGAGGGTTGTTTTTAAAAGCCCTTTCAAGATTAGTACCCAACTCATTGTTGTAGTTTTCCAATAGGCTTATCAATGAAATTAATAGTTTCCTTGTTTCATCAGTAATTTCTTGTTTAAATACTACTTCTGCTTCTATTTGTATAATTTTATGCAACAGCTTTTGCATCTCTGGTAGCCTAATAGCACTTGCATCCATCAGATAATAGGTATCTAAATCTGGATCAAGAATTAGGTTTGAGAAATCCACTACATGGGTTCGGAAAAGATCGAGTTGATTGAGCAGCAAATCGTGATTGCGAAATTCGGAAAATTCTTGGCTATCGCGCAAGCCCTGCCAAGAGTTCTTGAGATCACTCAATTTATCTCCAGTTTTGACGATCACGCTTAATCGACGATCTACATCAAAGATCTCACTAAAACCTTTGTCAATCTTATCTTGAAGATTTTTTAATTCTTGAGTTTGTGTTTGAGGAATTGGCTCAGTTTTCCGAGAGTTTTCATAAAATCGACGTTGCAAGAGCAACTGTCGCCGAGGAATATATTGCCATACCTGATTAAGCGGTCGGAGGTAAGCATTGCCATAGATCTCTTTCTGGGTAAACTCTATGCGGCTATCTAATTCTGATATTAATAAATTCATCACCAAAGCTAATGGCAACACAAAGAGCAAACTAATCAGAAAAAACTTTTGGGGATATTTCAGCCGATTCATTAGTGCGATCGCTGGTTTGAATAGAAACATATTTTGCCTTAGAGTCAAGATGGGCATCACTTTGCCTTGCTAATCGACTAAGATTCTTTGTCATAAATATTATAGAGAGCGCCAAGTTCAATAGACATGATTAAACTTGGGATACGTTAAATGCATTAAATCTATTGGGGGTATTCTCTGGATGGATTGTCTAGATTCCCTACTCATATTTTATAGCTGTTACACAGTCTTGATTAGTACAGCCCCTCAGCTTTGAGGTTGGCTATTTCTATTGCCTACAGCAGTTTCCGATCAAGCGAAGCAATAATTTTTTGAAAGTGTTACGAAGCAATACTTTCAAAAAATTATTGCTTCGCTTTTAGGCGCAAAGCGTTGTAGCGCTATCGCCAAGTATACTCGGACATAAAACCTAAGAATTGATTGGCGGCGCGAAGCGCCGCCAATCAATTCTTAGGTTTTGATTTTTCCTAAGACAAGTGACTGTAGCTATACAACTGGCTCGGCTGCGATCTAGATCACAAATATTTACGGAACTTATCACAAAGTAGGCAGTCATAATAGATTAAATCTAGGTTAAGATTAGGTTAATAAAATCAATTACGTCTAATTACTCATACCCATAGTCATCGAAATATGTTTCTAACGAAGGCTCTGCGTTCTGCCTATCGCCAACACAGAGCCTTTCAGGATCTTAAGACTATCTAGAGTCACTCTCAGTTCTAATCTACAGAGGGAAGATTATGTCCGCAACCACCAAATGTCTGTTTCCACAGTCTCGTTATTACGGCACATTTACGCCAGAGAACTTAATGTTTAATGCCAATTTACAAGAGTTTTCCCACCGTGTCAGCATCATTTGCAGTCTAGAGACTGGGGGCAAAATTTCATCACAAGAAGCGTATTTGCAAATCGAGGAGCTATGGCAGCAACTCGATCAATCTAAACGTAACCTCTTTACATGAAAGAAAATGCGGTGTTAAAAACACCGCATTTTCTTTTTGGGGCGAATAAAGTACCTCTAAGATTAATGTTAAAACCCAGATCCAAAAACTGTATCGACCGCGCAGCTGGCGATACAGTTTTTGGATCTGGGTTTTATATCTCAATTGTGCTTAGCTGATTATGTGTGGATTTGCCAACAATTTATTTAACTATTGATGTAACTTTCCCGCTTAGTGCTAATCTTATGAATGGCTCGGATCTACGCGATCGCAACGCCCGAATCGTGTCAGGGTCGGAAGACAGCAGCACTAAGGGATGCTTGAGATAGGCGTAGTACCCGGGCTACTTTTTTAGGTTTAGCAATGGGTTCAGGAGAGATTCATGGGTCGGGCGAAAAAAGTCGTACTTGCATATTCAGGCGGCGTTGATACATCTGTTTGCATTCCTTATCTCATGCAAGAATGGGGCGTTGAAGAAGTCATTACCCTTGCAGCAGACCTAGGACAAGGCGATGAGTTAGATCCCATCAAACAAAAGGCTCTAGATTCAGGAGCATCTGTCTCTCTGGTTAGAGATGTAACGAAAGAATTTGTCACAGACTATGCGTTTCCAGCGATTAAAGCCAATGCGCTTTATGAAAATCGCTATCCATTAACGACGGCTCTAGCGCGTCCTCTAATTGCCAAGATTTTGGTGGAAGCGGCGGAAGAATATGGTGCTGATGCCGTTGCTCATGGATGCACAGGCAAAGGCAATGACCAAGTCAGGTTTGATGTGTCGATCGCTGCACTCAATCCAGACATTAAAGTATTAGCTCCCGCCCGTGAGTGGGGCATGAGCCGCGAAGAGACGATCGCCTATGGTGAAAAATTTGGCATTGCTTCACCAGTGAAGAAGTCTTCGCCTTTTAGCATTGATCGTAACTTGCTCGGTCGCAGCATCGAAGCTGGCCCCCTCGAAAATGCTTGGAATGAGCCGCCTGAAGAAATTTATGCGATGACCAAGGCGATCGCAAATACTCCTGACGAGCCTACTTATACCGAAATTGGCTTTGAGAAAGGTATTCCTGTTTCTATTGACGGTAAAGCACTTGAGCCAGTCGAATTGATTACAGTGCTGAATGCGATCGCAGGTAACAACGGCTATGGACGCATCGACATGGTGGAAAACCGCTTAGTCGGCATCAAGTCCCGTGAAATCTACGAAGCTCCCGCGATGTTGGTATTGATCCATGCTCACCGCGATCTCGAAAGTCTTGCTTTGCCCTCTGACCTCGCTCATTACAAGCGCGGTGTCGAAGAAACCTACGGCAAAATGATTTACAACGGACTTTGGTACAGTCCTCTCAAAACTGCTCTCGATGCTTTCATCGACAGTAGCCAAGAGCGCGTATCTGGTGTTGTTCGGGTCAAGTTTCATAAAGGCAGCGCAATCATCGTTGGTCGTCAGTCAGTGAACTCTCTGTACGACGAAGACTTGGCAACTTACACCAGTGCTGACAAGTTCGATCATAAAGCTGCTGAAGGCTTTATCTATGTTTGGGGTATGCCTATTCGTGTATGGGCACAGAAAAATAGATAACTGTAGATGAGCGCTCAACCCTGCTTTACAGTTAAAAAACACAAAGAGGAGTCAACGCTTAGCGTTGACTCCTCTTTGATTACTGGTGCAAATCGCTGTAAGATGACTCAAAATAGTAATTTTCTCTATGACTAAAGTACCTCTACCCGATGAGCGCATTCTTTTTAAAGGTCATCCTGCGGTTATTGGTAGTGTGACAAGGTTGCTGATTTCGATTTTCACCCTAGGTATTGGTGCAATCTGGTATTGGTTGCAGTCGATCAATACGAAATATCTGATTACATCACAAAGAATTGTTATTGAGAGAGGGGTTTTCTCAAAAGATATTGAAACTCTAGAAATTTATCAAGTTGATGATATCCAGTTAGAGATGCCATTCAACCAGCGCATTATGGGTACGGGAAATATGCTTTTATTAACCCGTGATATTTCTGCTCCCAAGTTGCTATTAAATCGTCTACCAACTAATGTAAGAGAGTTATACGAGCAGATGCGTCCATGTATTCAACAGGCAAGATTTCGCTTTCCTGTTCGTGACGAAGAAAATCCTAGAGAATATCCTAAAAACCCTAATAGCAAAGGCGGCGCTACGCGCCGCCTTTGC
>JANNDZ010000754.1:0-7231 GCA_031378395.1 Pseudanabaena sp. OTE_75_metabat_487_sub | reverse complement strand
GAAACGATCGTGTGGCGAATCTGTTGTAAAGCTGCCAAAATACTCGGTGCGATCGCTTGAGCTTTCACGGTTGGTTGCATTTGTCTCCCCAATCGCACAAATAAATCATCATCAAATAACCCTCGCAACCGATTGAGAGATGCACTCATCGCTGGTTGTCCAATCTGGAGCTTTTCGGCGGCTTTCGTGACGCTGCGCTGCTCGATTAACGCCTCAAAAGCAACTAATAAATTAAGATCGATCGCTGCCAGATTTATCGATTTCATTAATAGTATCTATCTCAAATATTGTCTTGTTTAATAGTTTAGAGGTTGCTAAGGTAATTTCATAGCAGATTTAACGAGAGGATTTCGATGGCTATGACTAAAAAAGTTGCGGTAATTACTGGAAGCCATAAGGGATTGGGTTATGCGATCGCCCGTAATTTAGCCCAAAAAGAAGATATTCAGGTGGTAATCACCAGCCGTAATCTTCAAGACAGTATTGCCTCGCAAAAACGACTAGCTGATGAAGGGATTCAAGTAGATGCGCATCCTCTTGATGTCACTAGTGATGACAGCGTAAAGGAGTTTACAACTTGGTTGCAGCAAACCTATGGCAGAGTCGATATTCTCGTTAATAATGCAGGTGTCAATCCTACGATGCAGCAGGAAGAAGCAAGTCTGCTCACTGTAGACATAGAGACAATGTTGACGACTTTTAACACTAATGTATTGGCGGTAGCCCGAATCACCCAAGCATTAATTCCATTGATGAAAGTCAATAATTATGGGCGAATCGTGAACGTATCAACAGAAATGGCTTCTCTCAATTCTATGAGCAGCGATTATTATCCCTTGGCTCCTTCCTATCGTTTATCCAAAGTTGGCTTAAATGGATTGACTGCACTCTTTGCCAAGGAGCTACAAGGTAGTAATATTTTGATCAATGCCTATTCTCCTGGTTGGATGAAAACGGATATGGGCGGCTCTGATGCACCATTTACCGCCGATGAAGGTGCGGAAACTGCGGCGTATTTGGCAACTTTGCCAGATGGTGGCGCTCAAGGTGGTTTCTTTGCCGAAATGCGGAAGTTTAGTGGTGCGATCGCTTTACCGTGGTAAGCAAACTCTATAGCTAACTCAATGCTGACAAAACAACTTTATCAAGGGTGAATAATCATGATAGAAACGCTAACTGACCTAGTACCCGCCCAAGCGATCGCTGAATTTCCCGTTAATACATTTTTAGAGAGCATTGTTGTCGATGCGGACAATACTTTATTCATCACCAGTCATTACGAAGGCAAGGTCTTTCGCATCGGTGCTGATGGAGTTGTCGCAACCCATGCAGCGATCGCAGGCAAAGCAACTGGCTTAGCATTGACACCAAATGGAGAAATGCTGCTGTCAGGTTGGGATGAAAAGGAAACTTCTGTAGTATGGCTCATTGCTAGCGATGGAACGGTCGAGCTTTTGACGGAATTGCCAGAAGCAATATTTTTGAATGGATTGACTCGATTAGATGGCGATAATTACTTAATTGCTGATTCCTATCGCGGTGCAATCTGGCAATTGAATGTGCCAACGAAAACCGTTAGCGTTTGGCTGGAACATCCTGATCTTGCACGTACTTCTCCTGAAGAAGTTACTCCTGCGGTGAATGGTTTAAAAATTTACGATGATTTTCTCTATGCTTCCAATACACAAAAGAAGCAGATTGTGAAGATTCCCATTCTTGCTGATGGCTTGGCAGGAGAACCAGAGATCTTTCTCTCTGGAGTTAATATTGACGACTTTGCCTTTGATATCGAAGGGAATCTCTACGGTACGACTCACGTTTTTAATAGTGTGGTGAAAATCGCTCCAGATCTTACTGTCACTACCATTTCCCAACTAGAGCAGGGCATGGCAGGTAGCACGGCTTTAGCTTTCGGTAAATCTGAAGGCGATCGCACCAGTATCTATGTCACCACCAACGGCGGCATGTCTTTCCCTCCTGCTACAGGAATTGAATCGGGAAAGGTGGTAAGACTTGAGGTTGGCATTGCTGGACTGCCATTAGTTTAAATCTTGCTAATAACTAATGACGAAACAAATGAATCAAAGCGATCGCATGGAATCAGATGATACTCCCGTAACTGTTGATGTTGCTCTAAATGTTAAGCCCTCTTGTGAGCGGGAATTTGAGGGAATCTTAACAGAAACGATCGCTGCTGCCGAAATGTTTGAAGGTCATCTGGGAGTGAATGTCTTTCGCCCAGATGACACATCGAATCTTCAGTATCGGATTGTGTTCAAATTCGATCGCCTTAGTAATTATCGGTTGTGGGAAAGTTCAGAAATTCGCAAAGGTTATCTCGCCCAGATCGAGCGATTGCTTGTAGATGAAGGTAAGTTTCAGGTTCTCACTGGCTTAGAAACTTGGTTTACTCTATCCACCAACAAGGCGATTTTACCGCCGCCGCGCTATAAGATGTTCCTTCTCACTTGGGGAATTATCTTTATCTTAATAAATTTCATGAATAGATTAGTAATCCCAAATCTCTCTTTTTTGCCACCACCTTTAGCGACTTTGCTGGTTTCAGGGCTGATGGTATTTGCGATGACTTACATTATCATGCCAAGAGTTACTAAGCTTTTTGCTAAGTGGCTCTATCCCAAAGCTTCTTAACAAACTAGATCGCTAATCTTGTACTTACAGTCAGGGCTTATAAAATGCGTTACCTGTTTAAGGCTAATTATTTGTGCGTTACTTTCCCAGCAAAGATTTGGGTTCAGTAGCTAACCTTTGTAACATCTTAAGTGTCCACGTTCTTACAATTTCTATTTCCGTCTCATATGGAAAACTACTTTCTTCACCCTTATATATAAGACGACTTTTTGATGTGTTATATTCGACCTTAATCCCTCGTGCTTCAAGCTCTAGTTTAACTTGCAGAAGAGAACAACCTGACTTATTAAAGAATTGCATCCACCAACCTGATGGTGTTATAAACACATCAAGCTGTAACCATGAAGATTCACTGAATTTATACTTGTACCATGTAACACCTGCCAAATCCTTTGCCTTCAATGGCTGCCAAACACCTACTTCTAATTTAATAGATTTATCTAAATCAATAGACTTAGATAAATCAGTAGTTACAGCTTTTAACTGCTTCACTTTGCCTAGCATATCCTCGCGTAATTTTTCTACTTCAGCAAGTAACTTTGCAATGTCTTCTTGATTATCTTTAAAATATGCTAACCGTTCCTGATCCATAGCAGTTGACCTTTGTAAATTTTGAATAGTTTGGATAAAATCTCGTAAGAATGTTACGTATGGCTCACGAGCGGTCAAGAAATAGGAGCCAGTATCCTCGATTAATTTCTGAAAGAATGCTTCGTAGGTAATGGGGCAAAAACATTTTAGAGCAGACGAAGGCTGTGGGCGCAATGATAAAAGTACCTTATAAACTTTTTTGTGACCTTTACTTAAGTATTCAAGATGTTTTGCATAGTCGCATAGAGGATTATCTAAAGGAGCAAAAATTTTGTTCTCTATTCCCAAAACATAATCATCTGATTCAATTACTAAATCAATACGATTATTATTGTCAGTAATTTCTTCACGTCTTACATCAATAACTTGTCCACCAATTACTAACTCTTCTTTGATAAGTGTAGCCAGAGTATCTAATAGAAGTGTTCCAAAGCCATGTTCATTAGTAGGCTGAAAGTAAAACTGGAGTATATTGCTACAAACGTTCTCGTAGTTCGGATAACCTGCAATTTCCATAAATGTCTGCTCTTGCATTTGCGAAGGAGGTAATTTCTTTGATTTAGCAAGAAGTGCATCTATTTCTTTGATAGGTAAAGCCACATTTTTCCTGACAATAGTTTGGCAAACTGCTCAGTGATCAAATCTAAACCTAGCATATGAGGATGCTTAGCACAACCTTTAGCTTTTAAAGATCATTTTTAAAAGCTAAAGGTTGATGGAGGCGGCTCAACTTGACCAATACACCAGTTAAAGCTATCTGTTTCTAGACAAGACTAAGCACTCACAAATGATTTGCTCCGTTGTTTAGTTTCGAGGAGTTATTGGAGATCTTGGCATAACAAATCTACTTAGTTGTTGAGTTTCGAGAGGTTATTCGCGATCGCAAAGTTAAGGAATTGGTATGCGATCGCCAATGCCAATAGTCCAATTGGTTCGACAATCGTGAATACATTGCGATCGAGTGAATCAAAAGAGTTACCAATTTTGATCTTTCTCAATCGCGGTGGTGAACAAGAGATATTTGGCGATCCCTATCAAGAGGTTATAGAATTGGAATGTTCTCCAGATAAAAGCTTTGCTCTGCGCCTTCAGTATGCTGGTGGAAAAGTGGTCGGCAGTATATTTAATGTTTTTGGCATCAATTTTGACTGGACAATTAGCGATCGCATCGGCGTTTTTGGTCGCTATGGCTTAAGTAGTTGCAACGATACTGAATTTGGAAATATCAATCCAAATTATTGGATGGCGGGTTTCTCGTTTAAGAAACCATTTAAGAATTTTCTAGACCCCGCCAGCCCTCCTTTTTAAGGAGGGCTGGCGGGAGATCTCTTAGGGCTTTTAACCGCAGAAAGTAATTCTTAAATGGTTTCTAAGACAAATAGCGCTTGCTCTAAAGAGAGTTCCATCTTTCAGCTGCCGAAGCGATCGCTTTGTCGCTAGGTTTCTCTTTAAGCATTGCAAGTTGTAGTTCTTCGTAAATAATCTTGCGCAGCTTCTCGATATCTTTGGCAGGAGGAATCAAGACTTCAGATTGCGGCAATTGCGAGGCACTAATTACCCTAGCACGATCAAGGATTGAGGCATCTTTGGTAGCTTCCGTAAAATAGCGATCGCTAGAACTCTTGATGGTTGAAGGCAAAAGATTCTCTACTTTTGTAAAGGCTAACTGATTTTCAGCATTGGTTAAATACAGCGCAAATTTTACTGCCATAGCTTGATTTGTGGATGTAGTCGGCACAGCGACATTCATCACAGCTGCGCTCTTTTTGCCAGTTGAGCCAGTAATTTGTGCACCAATATCGGTCACTTTAGCGGTTTCAGGTGCATTCTGAGCGACTGTTTGTAGAAATTGTGGACCAGTCAATAAAATCGCCAATTCACCAGCTTGATATAGCTCTACTGCCTTACGATGTCCTTCAGTCAAGATTTCGCGAGGAATCAATTGCTTCTCAAATAGATTGACCCAGTAGTCAAAGGCTGCCTTGCCAGCCACATCATTAAAGGCAGCCTTGCCATTGGCATCCAGCAGCTTCATTCCCATCTGTACCATCGCTTCTAGGACTTGTCCCCCATCCATTGTCAGCATGAAAGCATATTTACCAGTCTTTGCTTTAATCTGTTCCGAAACCTTGGTTAGTTCTTCAAAGGTTTTTGGTGGTTTGGCGGGATCTAATCCAGCTTTTTCAAATAGCGATCGGTTATAAATTGTAATATCAGTTGCCACATACCATGGCAACCCAAAAGTGACATTATCAAACTGATTAGCTTTCCAAATGTTCGGGAAATAGCTAGCCTTATCACTATCAGAGATGGCTTTGCCCATATCCACTAATGCTTTTTTCTCGGCTAGTTTTGATGCAAATTGAGGATTTAGATTCACGACATCAGGGGCAGTTTTTGCCGCTACTGAACTCAAAATTTTGGTTTCCATCTCTCCCCAAGGAATATCCACCCATTCCACTTCCGCAGTCGGATTTTCTTTCACAAATCCCGCAATCAAGTCCGTCATGTATTTGTCAAACTGCGGTTTTAATTGCATTGTCCAGAAGACAATTTTGCTTTTGCCTGAGGCTGTGGGTTGAGTGGTTTGCGCTCCACAGGCTCCGAGCAGAAACAGGGTGGAGAGTCCGATAAATTTGCGGCGATTGAGGTTTGAGAAGAGATTAGGTGTCATATCAAAGGTACTAACTTGAGCTTGATTATATATCATGTTACGTGGAACATAACAGAACATAATCTCTTGGCTCAGGGTACTTTGGGACTTATACAAAATAATCAAACCCAAAGACATAGCGGCGGGCAAAGCCCGCCGCTATGTCTTTGGGTTTGATCTTGAATTTCCCTTGAACTTCTGCGAAAGGCGAGATTCTAAAATTGGTAGCCAAGACTGAAATAAAGAGAAGATTCTTGCAAATTAGAGCCGCGATCGCTAAGGTTAACTAATGGAAGCGCATAATCTAGACGCAAGTTTAGACCTTTAATCGGCTCGTATAGAATTCCTAATCCACCACCAGCTAAAAAGTTTTGACTAGGAAGCAAATTGAGATTTCGAGAATTATTCCAAACCGTACCGAGATCGACAAAAGGAGCTAACTGGAGGATAGTGCGACCTTCTTCATTTCGAGCTACCACAAATCGACTCTCCACAGAAAAGCGAATCCCATTATCACCCGATCGCGCATTTTGTCGGAAGCCACGCAACGACTGCCCACCGCCAATCACAAACTGCTGCGATGGTAAAAGCGGATCAGCAGAGAGCTGCGTATCTAAAGAACCGATCAAAATCGTGTCAGTTCCCAGAACCTGAACTCGTTGAATCTGCCCCAACCAGCTCAAGAAAGCAGCACTGGGACTAGTAACATAAGTCGCACCAAATAGTCCTGTACCGAGGCTAAACTGCGATCGCAATGACCAAGCCCCTTCATTATCGCGACTAGTATAGTCTTGCCCAAATTTAAAGACACTGGTACGGCTAGTTCCATCGGATTCTGGCCCAATTCCAAATGGCACAGCGAGATCGTTAAATAGGAAAGTCTGACCTCTTTGATATTCATAACCTAGAGACAGTGCAAATTCTTCACGGGGAGAGCGAATCAAGGGCTGACGATAAGTCGCTGCATAAGCTTCATTATTGCCGCGAATATTGAAGGCATCAAATGGTGATTGGGTAATCCGATAGTTACTGGGGGCAAACCGTAGTGAGACAGTTCCATTCATCGGATTAATAGGAATGCTAAAGCCAAAATCATATTGGTTAGAGCCGCCTGTTGTGGTTCTGTAATAATTGGCTGTAAATACATCTCCCAATCCAAAGAGATTGCGATAATTTAGTCCTGCTCCTATGCGCTCAGCCCCAACTGCAGGGGCAGAGAAGTTATCGAAACTGATAGAACCCGCAAATTGATTTGCTTCCACGACAGTAATTGTGAGAATACTCAAGCCAGATTTGCTGCCAGCTTTGAGACTAGCATCTATGCTTTTAAAATTG
>JANNDZ010000748.1:0-3688 GCA_031378395.1 Pseudanabaena sp. OTE_75_metabat_487_sub | reverse complement strand
CCGATGGCGGTGAAATCAAATTTAGAGAAGCCGCGATCGCAGGAAACATCACCGAACTAAATAGACAGATACTCAGAAATCTTGCCCAAGATTTCAAAAACCACAGCCCGATCGCCAATAAAATCGGCACGATGCTAAAACCGAGGAAAGCTATATTGGAAACTACTTGTAAGTTAATAGAATTGCTATCAACCAAAGGAGCATTGCTATCTAATAATCGATAGAGATAAAAATTGAGAATGCGATCGCAAATCAATGCCAGACTCATCCCCAGCATCGTTGTTGAAAGAATGGTAATAGCGATCGGGCGTTTGATAGTTCTAGTTTTCATTATGTTTTCGGTATGAATTTTAGATTGAGTATGAGCATCGCTTTGCGATGCTCATACGATCAGGGCTGGCTGAGATAGCGTGGTAAATGACGAAATAACTTGCTCGATTGCATCATGCGCAATACGTAATAACTAGCCGTTGGCAAAAAGATTACCATCGACCAACCAAACTGATCGGGAACTTCAACTTGGAAAAATGCGGGAAACATCAACATAAATATCGCCGAAATCCCAACCGATAAAATACCGAGAATCGCAGCTGTAGAATTTTTAAACAGAGTTCTTAATTTCCATATTGAAATATCGGTGATACTCCAAAACACAAATAGACAGAAAAGCATACCAATAAAAGTGCTAACACATTGAGCTTGTCCTTTCGCAATATCTTGAAAAGCGTCTGAACTAATCATAGTTGAACTATAGGGAACCTTGAGCAGAGCCCAACCGCTGATGTAATAGGAAAAGATATAGCCGATGGTCATCGCGATCGCCCCAAAGATACCAGCAATACAGCTATAGCCCAAGACATCACGCAGGAAGTTCTCTAGTCTCACTGGTTTTAGCCAACCAAAGGCGATCCAAATCGTCGGTAAGCCAACTACTGCCATCGTTAAAACCGTCATGTGACGAGGCTCGACAGGAAAGGGAAGCTGCACAAATCCCGCAAAGGAAATCGTGAGAATCACCATGATATTTTTGGTGAGATAAAGCAAAGCCGAAGAGAGGATTTTTTGCTTGATATCATCCCCTGCGGCGAAGGCTTGAGGCAGAGCTGAAAGATTGTTATCCAGTAACACGATATCCGCAACATCTTTACTAATTTGTGCGCCATCATTCATGGCGATCGCAAGTTGCGCTTCCTTAAATGCAGGTACATCATTCACACCATCGCCCACCATACCTACATAGCCACCACGCTTCACCATCGCTGAAATAAGACGACGTTTCATGTCGGGGGTGATCCTGCCAAATACTGCGCCAGAGGCTGCCGAACGACTAAAGGTGGGCGAATCCATCGCTTCTAAAGTTTTTTGCGTAAACACTGCATCATCGGGAACAGCTATTCCCGCTTGACGAGCGATCGATGCGACAGTTTCGACACTATCGCCCGAAATCACTTTGAGGCGAATATTTTTATTTTGTAATTCAGCGATCGTCTCGATCACATCGGGACGCAGACTATCCTCTAGCAAGACTAATCCGCGATCACGACGGTTATTTGGTAAGGCAGGATTTTTTTCAGATGCATCAAAGCTATCTTCACTGGTGACTACGGCGATCGCCCGCAAACCTTGTCTTCCATATTGCTTGGCTCGTTCCTGCATTTCAGGATTAGAAAATAAAATTTCAGGCGCACCGACCATAATCGTTGTGCCGATATCGATCGCGATCGCGCCCCATTTACGACTAGAACTAAAGGGAACTTCGCTGACAAATTGTGCGGGCGATCGGGGCTTATCCGTGAAAGTCGCCATTGCCTTGGCACTACTATTCTGAGTTCCCATCAGATTTGTATAGAGAGCAATTAGCTCGCGCAGTGAATCTTCATCGGTATCACCTAAAGGCACGATCTCTTTCACCACAAGTTTATTTTGGGTCAGTGTTCCCGTTTTATCAGTACAGAGAATGCGCACACTATTCATTGAATCAACGGCATTGATTTTTTGAATTAAAGTGCGTCGCTTACTGATTTCTACCGCACCAATCGCAAAGGCAACACTAATCGAGAGGATTAAACCTGCTGGTACAAAACTATTGATAATTACCGAAGCATAGCGAATCGTATCCACCATCGTTCGCCCCGAATTGAGGCTAGATGCTACATGCAAGAACGCCGCTACAATCAGCACTAGCACAAAAATCTCGACGAGAACATCAATCTTTTTTTGTAAGGGTGTAAAGACTCGCTTATATACTCGCGAAGACTGCGATAGCTTTACTGCATAGCTTTCATTGCCAATTTTGTCGGCACGAAATACACAACTTCCTGCTAAACAGAAAGAACCCGATAACACAATGTCGTCAATTTGTTTTGCTACAGGATCGGACTCTCCTGTTAGCAATGATTCATCCATTTCTACATTTTGAGAAAATAGTACTGCCCCATCCACTGGAGCGCGATCGCCTGGGTTCAGTTCGATCAAGTCATCCCGCACCAACTCACCGACAGGAATCTCACGGGCTTCGCCATCACGACGTACTTTTACCTTCTGTACTGAAAGCAAGGCGAGTTTATCCAGCGTCAGCTTTGCCTGAATTTCTTGCGCCACACCGACCAGAATATTCATAAATACTGAAAATCCTGAAAAGATGGCATCGGTAATTTGTCCAAGCGCCATCATCAAGATTAAAATCACCCCAAAGGTAACGTTAAATAATGTAAAAACGTTTTCTTTGAAAATGTCATTGTAGGTGCGACTCGATCGCATGACCACGACATTGATATCACCACGCTGCTTGCGATCATTGACTTCAGCTTCGCTAAGTCCAATATCGACGTTTGGCGATGCGATCGCGGGCGAGTCAGGGGTATTTTCTGATGTAGGTTGTGACATAAACGCACAGGTATCATTTTTAGTAAGAAGTATAAGATCTCTAAGACAACATTTAAAATCAGAGTTTAAACTTAATGTCTATGATTACGTTGCAAGTGAATGGCGATGATCGCATATGTGAACCAAATCTCACGATGATCGAATTGCTGGAATATTTAGGACTAAATCCTCGCTTAGTTGCTGTGGAGTATAACGGCGAGATTTTACATCGTCAACTCTGGGGAAATACGATTATCCAAAATAGCGATCGCCTAGAAATCGTCACCATTGTTGGCGGCGGTTAGAAGTCTCTACAAATCAAGAGCGCTATAATTTTGTCAGTACATCTTTAAATTAATCTGCATCACAGGCAATTGGCATCGGCTATGAGCATCGCAACATCACAAATCCCCGCTACTGTCCTTACAGGCTTCCTTGGCGCAGGTAAAACTACGTTACTTAATCACATCCTCACAGCTGAGCATGGCAAGAAAGTTGCTGTCATCGTCAATGAATTTGGCGAAGTAGGTATCGATCAGCAACTCGTAATCGGTGCTGACGAAGAAATTTTTGAAATGAATAATGGTTGCATTTGCTGCACTGTGCGCGGCGACCTAATTCGGATCATCGGTAATCTCATGCGCCGCCGTAATAAATTTGATCATCTCTTAATCGAAACCACTGGCTTAGCTGACCCCGGTCCTGTGATTCAGACTTTCTTTATGGATGAAGATATCCACAGACAAGTTGCACTTGATGCAGTCGTGACCGTAGTTGACGCGAAACATGTCCAACAACATTGGGGCGATCGCGAAGTTCTCGA
>JANNDZ010000745.1:0-2378 GCA_031378395.1 Pseudanabaena sp. OTE_75_metabat_487_sub | reverse complement strand
CTCTGGCGGAATCCGCATTCTTGAAAAGGCTGTGCGGCATTCTGGGCATTTACCCGTAAAGATGGGATGCCAGCCACATTCTGCTTCCATCGCGGGATCATAACTATGGGGATCGTCAGGTTCCCATAGCTCCGCCGAGACAAAATCAGAGCAAAGTCCCCACTCTGGCCCGTAAGGATGTACTGCACAGACCAAAAGCTGGCTGTGAGAGTAAAAATTACAGCGATCGCACAGAGATATTTTTGCCATAGATGTATTTTACTTAAAAACTAAAGTGTGCAGGAGTATTAGTGCAAGTATCTAGATTTTCTGTCAAAGCTCTATTTGCTATACGGGGCGATCTCTAATTCCAGAGTGAAGAGACTGCCCTTATCAACTTGACTAGTAACCTTGAGATTTGCCTTATGTCTTTTGGCGATCGCTTGCACAATTGCCAAGCCCAAACCCGTTCCGCCTGTTTTACTAGAGCGATCGCTATCGATACGATAAAAGCGATCAAAAATGCGCGTTTGTTCGGCTGGAGCAATCCCGATTCCAGTATCTTTTAAAGTAATTACAGCTTTGCGATCTTCTTCAGATAGGCTGATTTCAACAAGACCATTATTAGGCGTGTACTGAATTGCATTGGCAATTAAGTTGGAAACAAGGCGATAAAGTTCAGATTCATTGCCCAAAACATAAATCTCGTGATCGGGCATTTGATTAGTTAAATCAATATTAGATGCTGCGGCAAGTTCTAAAAATTCTTCGGTCAAGTCGCTAATCAAATCATTTAAGCAACAGCGTTGCCAAGGCTTTGGGGATGAGTTTTGCTCAAGGCTAGATAGAAATAGTAAATCAGCAATTAAATTACTCAAACGCCTTCCCTGCTTTTCCACTTTGTAGAGCATGGTTTGTGTGTCTTCGGGATTAGCCTGTGGTATTCGTAAGATTGCTTCGACAGTAGCGAGGAGACTGGCTAGGGGCGATCGCAATTCGTGGGCAGCATTGGCGGTGAACTGTTGCTGCTGTTGATAGGACTGATAAATGGGCTGCATTGCTAATTTAGATAGCCACCAACTAGAGAGGGCAATTAATAACAATGCGATTGGGAAACCGATCGCTAAAATTAGTTTGATGCGCTTTACTTCTGCATCAAAAGGTTCTAAATTTCGACCGAGTTGCAAGTATCCCCAAGATGGTTGATTATTATGTCGATAGGTTTGATTCTTTACATCATGGCTATGCAAGATAATCGTGAACTGGTGATAGCGGATACCCTGCGAACTTTCAAAGGTTTGCCAAGGTGTAGTTATTAAACGCTGAGGTAGTTCGGGAATGATTTGGCTAGGGGAAAAGGCGAGTAATTTCCCTTGATAATTGAAGAGGCGAATGTAATAGGTACTGCGATCGCTAATGCCTGTGGTATGGCGTTGAATCAGCGTCGGGCTGATATTACAAGGCTGATCTACTAAACAGAGTTCTGGCAAAATCCGCCGTAAAATAGAAGTTGGCTCTTCGGAAGCAGGTAACATCGGTTCTAAACTATCGTGTAAAGTCCCTGCGATCGATTCCATTTCCCGTTCCATCGCTTCCCAATTGGATTGAATCAGAAAGCGATACATACTAAATCCCGATAAACTCAAGATTACAGCCATCACTCCCGCATACCAAAAGGCGAGACGAGTTCGGCTACGACGAAATAATAGATGGGTATTCATAATTGATCGTGATGGGCGGCGCTTCGCGCCGCCCATTAATGGGTATTAAGTCGATAGCCTTGGCTGGGAATTGTTTCAATCGGGCAATCACAGCCATAGTTAGCTAATTTTCGCCGCAATAGACGCATTTGGGCGGCGACCACATTGCTAACTGGTTCTTCATCAAGATCCCAGAGTTGGTTACGGATTTTGCTGCCCGAAATAATGCGATCACAATTTTGCATGAGATAGGTGAGAATTTGAAACTCTTTAGTTGTTAAGGGAATCGCCTGTGGTAATTGCTCTTGAGCATCTGTCGCTACTAATAGAGCGTTATTCGCATAATCTAGGGAAAATTTGCCAACTGTAAGCGCTTGAGGCTGTAATTGGGGCGATCGCCTTTGTAATGCGCGTAACCTTGCTAAAAGTTCTTCCATCACAAAAGGCTTTACCAAATAGTCATCAGCTCCTGTGTCTAGTCCTGCGATGCGATTTTCGGGCTGCCCTAGAGCCGTGAGCATGAGTACGGGCAATGGATTTTGGTGCGATCGCAATTTTTGGCAGAGTTCTAGCCCTGAAAGTTTTGGTAGTAGCAGATCGAAAATCGCTACAGAATAGTCTGTCCATTGATTTTCGAGATAGTACCAAGCCTGAGCGCCATCGGTTACCCAGTCCACTACATATTTTTCACAAATTAAG
>JANNDZ010000735.1:0-4792 GCA_031378395.1 Pseudanabaena sp. OTE_75_metabat_487_sub | reverse complement strand
CTGTCATGACTATCATCACATGAGCAAAAGCGCAAGCTAAGAATATCGGGAGCTAGATGCGTAGAAATACGCATGTCTAGATCTAACTGAGAGAGGCGGGGCTTAATAGCCTCCCTCGACTCAACCTCTACCCTCTTCGCTGTAACCAATAATTTATCCCTGCGTTGTGAGGTTTAGGGCATAGCATTCCCATAGGTTGCGAATCTGAGAATTTATAAATTTCTGTGTGAATGCTGTGCCCCTAAAGCTATTTACCGTAAAATCAATCTAAAAATCTGGGAATAGCTGCTATGACCTCTACGGCGAAAAACTTTGCTGGTCAAAACTTGCGGGGTAGGTCTTTTAAGGGGCAAGACCTCTCAGGAGCAGACTTTAGTGACACGGATCTGCGGGGCGCAAATTTTACGGGTGCGACTTTAGTCGGGGCAAATTTCTCAAAGGCTGAGACTGGCGGGCAGAAGAGATGGTTTGCCTTTCAGTTAGTTATTTCCTTCTTTTTGTCGCAATTGGCAGGAATTATTGTTGCTTATACTGGTGCTTGGGTAACCATATTTTTCTCCCCTCGCTATATCCTAATCTCTAGGATAGCCAATGCTATAGCAATTTTCATTACTCTGCTCATCATCTTCTTTGCCATTATTCGTCAGGGATTTACGGTGAAAGCTTTCGGTGCAATGGCATTGGCATTAGCATTGTCATTAGTAGCATTTGCATTTGCATTGTCAGATTCAGAGCCTTTGGTAGTATTGGCAGGGACAGTAGTAGCATTTGCAGTAGTGGTATTTTCAGTGGCTTTGGCACTGTCAGAATCAGGATCATTTATAGCGTGGTTAGGGTTGCTTTTAGGAGTATTGCAAGGAGGATTGATCGGAGCATTTGCAGTATCATGGTCACGGGCTGGGTCATTTGAATCTGCATTGGTCGGGGCTGGGGTAGGGGCATTGGTGACGGCGTTACTCAGTGTCTATAATGCTGGGAAAGCTTTAAAAGGCGATCCCAAGTTCGATGAATTACTGAAGTTTATTGTTGGCTTTGCCAGCATCGGCGGTACATGTTTTCGTGGTGCAGATTTAACTAAAGCTAACTTTACGAAGGCGTATCTTAAAAGTAGCGATTTTCGCAATTCTCGTAAGCAGAGTACAAACTTGACTCGTACCATTTGGAATCAAGCAAAAGAACTAGACCGATCGCGTTTAGGAACATCAATTCTTGCTAACCCCGAAGTACGCGAACTATTAGTCACAGGCAAACCCAACCAAACCCAATCCTACGAAGGCTTAAACCTACGTGGCGCAAACCTTGACGGAGCTTATTTGAAAGAAGTCAACTTCAAACGTGCCATTCTCAGCGAGGCAAGTTTTCGTAATGCAAATCTCGAATCGGTAAACCTCACCGAAGCCCAAGCGATTGGCACAGATTTTACTGGCGCACAAATGACAGGGGTTTGTCTAGAAGGTTGGAGCTACGACCACACCACCAAGCTTGATAATGTCGATTCTCTAGAGCTTCTCAACACCAGAGGCGATCGCCGTCCCCACGATCCTGACAAGGACTTTGAGCAAGGTGATTTTAATTAACGCTACAGCGAAACCCTCAACGTCTTCCAGTTACTGATTACCAACGACCTCAACCGTGAAGCTTTCATAACTTCATGGGGAAAATTAACTGCCGACTATCCCTAAAGCAATCAAGGAAAAAGGTCAAGATGTCTAATTAACGGTTGCCGTCCCAGAGAATACAGAATTCCGTAACAATCAAAAGTTATCTGTTGGCAAAAAAATAGTTAGCTAGTACAAACCTAAACCCCAGAAATGAGTTGCGGCGCAAAGCGCCGCAACTCATTTCTGGTTTTATTTCCTAAGCAAACCTTGCTTTGCTATAACAAAGAAAAAGTCGGGGATCTGGGAATCCGAAGGTTACTTTTGTCGATCGCCTTTCGCCAATCAATCAAGCTATTATTAACGTAAGTTCGAGCAACAATGGAAAAACATTATGGTGGACTTACTTTTTGGCTTTGCAATCAGTGCAGGTGTCTTCTTTGGTTTAGGCAGCACATCATTTAAAATCGTTAACCAAGGCGAAGAAGCCTTAGTTGCTTCGTTTGGTAAATACAAACGCAAACTTCCTGCCGGCCCCCACTTTATCTTGCCTTTTATTGATACTGTCAGCTACAGAGGATCAATCAAAGAGCAAGTGCTAGATATTCCGCCTCAACAATGTATTACCCGCGATAACGTGTCGATCGCTGCCGATGCGGTTGTGTACTGGCGCGTAGTTGATATGGAGAAAGCCTACTATCGTGTGGATAACTTGCGTCAAGCGATGACAAATATTATCCTGACGCAGATTCGGGCTGAGCTAGGCAATTTAGAACTTGACGAGACATTTACAGCCAGAAACAAGATCAATGAAGTTTTGTTGCAAGATCTTGATGAAGCTACTGACCCTTGGGGCGTAAAGGTAACGCGGGTGGAGTTGCGCGACATCTTGCCTGCTAAAGCTGTACAGGAAGCTATGGAAATGCAAATGACGGCGGAACGAAAAAAACGAGCCGTAATTCTCACGTCCGAGGGCGATCGCGAGTCAGCGATTAACAAGGCAAAAGGTTTAGCGGATTCGCAGTTACTAAACGCTGAAGCTTCTCAAAAGTCTGCCATCTTAGAAGCAGAGGGACAGAAGCAATCACGAATTTTGCGGGCTGAAGCGGAGCGCCAAGAGCAGGTTTTAAAAGCTCAAGGAACATCTCAGGCTATGCAAGTGTTATTGCAATCGATGAAAGGCAATCCTCAAGCAAACGAGGCGCTGCAATTTTTGTTAGCTCAGAACTATATTGCGATGGGAACGACCATTGGCTCTAGTGGCAGTAGCAAAGTGATGTTTATGGACCCGCGATCGCTGCCTTCAACTCTAGAAGGGCTTAAATCAATTGTTGATACCCCAGAGGCTGGAGATTGGACTAAATAAAAAAAGGCTCGCTTTGCGAGCCTTTTTTTATTTATACCGATGGACTAATAGGAATGCGCTTGAGCATGTGATATTTGCAGCCAGCGGCAAGTATATGCACTCGCAAATTGTGGATTGTTAAAGGAGCAGCACCGCTAACCCATAGTTGATTGCTGTAGGAAACCTCACCAGGATCGACTACGGTGACAGTGCCACGTCCCAAAACGCGCATAGTATTGTTTGGTTCAAAGATTGCCACCGTATCTTCATCGATACCGATGCCAATTTTGTCAGGATGCGCCGCGATCGCGGTCATGAGTCGCGCCATCCGATTGCGATTATGAAAGTGCTGATCGACGATAATTTCAGGCAAGATGTTTAAGCCAGTACTCATATTCACAAGTTCCTTATGAGGTGACTCGCCACTACTGCCTCCTGAAATCATGTGATAGCCCATCGCCGCTGCACCTGCACTTGTACCAGCTAAAACCATCCGATGTTGATCAATGCGCTTAGCGATCGTAATGGCAAAGGGAGTATCAGCAATCAAGCCACATAAACGCAACTGGTCGCCACCAGTCATAAAGATGCCTGTAAACCTATCCACCAGAGCCTCAGCTTCAGGATAGTCATCATGAGGACGTTCGCGAATATCTAATACTTCAACTACACTTGCACCAAGTTCAGTAAAAATATCATGATAGATTCGCCCAATAATATCAGGTTCTCTTGAAGCGCATGGAATTATAGCAATGCGAGCTTGTGAGCCACCAGAACTTTCTACAAAGGCTTTGAGAATTTTGCGGTCTTGGACTTTATCCTCTCCACCACCAATTACCATTACCGCCGACTTAATAATTTGAGTCATGCCCCTATCTATTGCCACATCTTCATCTAAGTTCAGCATATTAGCAGATTGGTCAACAAATTTTTTGAGGCGGTTGATTAGGCTTATGCCTTGACTCATTTTTTGCTCTTGCTGACTCGCCAATGGTTTGAATTACCTCCATTGATGCTTACACGGTTAGCAATCAGGCTAAACCTTGTCAGATTGTATAACTTTTGTGCAGTTAAAGACTAGTGTTTCGTCAATTCGCAACAAAATAAGTGGAAGATCTGTCCCCAAATTTTGTAATTGCTTAATCACTTTGCCAACATTCACGACTGACTAAATCACAAATGCGATCGCGTAATAGATATTGATTATTTTCTAATTCGCGTTCGATTTGACACCATTCGCGATCGCGAAAGAAGCGACAAAGAGTATGAATGGGTTGACTGCGTGTGAGTCTTCCACTTTCGAGTAAATGTCTTGCTTCGTCTTGAATAGCACCGATGGAATAATAAAGTGAGTGCAACATAACCAAACCCTCTGTATAGACTTTTGCTTAATAATTTGCTTGATGCTTTGAAATTATCTAAAAATAATCTATGTCTGTGATGCAGAATACAGACTCTAATTATCTTCGCATGGAGTTTTAGTTAATACATAAAAGTCAATGAAACTCAAAAGAAAAAAATATTGCTTGTTAAACCCAAAAAGCGGCGCTTAGCACCGCTTTTTTTCTAAACTTTCTGGACGAAGGTTTTGCCGAGGAGTCCTTGAGGACGGACAAGTAGGACGATAAATAGTAAAGCAAAGGCTACGGCATCTTTGTATGCCGACTGATCGGATGGTACAAAGGACTCAGCAAGTCCTAAGATAATTCCACCAACGACGGCTCCAGGAATATTGCCAAGTCCACCTAGAACGATTACAGCTAGCCCTTTCAAGCCAAATCCGATGCCAAAATAGGGTCCAGAAATACTGACGCTGGAGCCAACTAGAGTCCCTGCTAGTCCAGCTAAG
>JANNDZ010000731.1:0-2296 GCA_031378395.1 Pseudanabaena sp. OTE_75_metabat_487_sub | reverse complement strand
GTGGTGCTGGTGGTGCGGGTAGTGCTTTTTTGGTCAACATCATCATCTTACAAAGCAAGAATTGCGGCGCTAATTCCACCACCAGCGATTGATACTGCTCCTTATTTAGTTGTAATTCCATCTTCAGATAGCAACGTCCTTAATCAAGTGCGAAGTATTATCTCTACGGCTAAATTTATTCCCTCTCGGTTTGGCTATATGATTATGGTACAGGGTTATCCCGATCGCGATCGGGCTGAAGTTTTAAAAACAATTGTGCGATCGGCAATTGGTCTAGATGCGCGTGTAATTCATCAAAATAGCCTCTAGAATAAAATATACCAAACCCCAAGATCTGCACCGCCCGCGCAGCGGGCGGTGCAGATCTTGGATAAGTTACTTAGTTCGCAAAGCGAACTGTATTTATTCGCACAAGTCCCCAATCACTATGCAAGAAACATTAGCCTCAAATCCGTCCATGACTGAGCCAATGATTGTCGCCCAAGACGTGCATAAGTGGTATGGCAGCTTTCATGTGCTTAAAGGCGTAAACCTGACGGTAAATCGTGGCGAAGTAGTGGTAATTATGGGGCCATCTGGCTCAGGGAAATCCACGTTTGCGCGAACCTTTAATGCCTTAGAAGAATATCAACAGGGCAAAATATTTGTCGATGGTATTGAGCTATCGCCAGAGAATCATCGCAATATCGATGCCATCCGCCGTGAAGTAGGCATGGTATTTCAGCAGTTCAATCTTTTCCCGCATCTCACGGTTTTCCAAAATATTACGCTTGCGCCTTCATGGGTTCGTAAATGGTCAAAGACTAAGGCTTCAGAAGTTGCTACGCAGTTACTAGAGCGAGTTGGCATTTCGCAACAGGCTCACAAGTATCCATTACAGCTATCAGGTGGTCAGCAGCAGCGAGTTGCGATCGCAAGAGCCTTGGCGATGCAACCAAAAATCATGCTCTTTGATGAGCCGACTTCTTCGCTCGATCCTGAGATGGTACGCGAAGTGTTGGATGTGATGCGATCGCTTGCGGATTCGGGAATGACAATGGTAGTAGTGACCCACGAAGTCGGTTTTGCCCGTGAGGTCGCAGATCGCATTGTATTTATGGATGGTGGCGTAATCGTTGAGGAAGCTACGCCTGAAGAGTTTTTCCAAAATCCTAAAGAAGAGCGCACGAAGAAATTCTTGTCACAAATTTTGTAGCGATTTTCTATGCCTTAGAAAGGTAACTAGCTGAAGTGCGATCAATGTTAGTATTTATACGAACGTTAGAACTTTGACTAAATCACATCATGTCTGCACGCGATATTTTTCATAATGCTGTCAAGATTGCTTTAGAAAAAGATGGTTGGACAATAACTCATGATCCTCTTTCACTTGAGTTTGGTCTAGGTTCCCTCTATGTAGATTTGGGGGCAGAACGAATAATTGCGGCAGAACGTAGAAACGAAAAAATTGCTGTTGAGATAAAAAGCTTTCTAGGTGGTTCAGCAGTTTCAGAGTTTCATACAGCGCTGGGACAATATCTGAACTATCGACTACTAATGCAAGAGCAATATGCAGACTATCAATTGTACCTAGCTATTCCTTTAAGCGCCTATGATTCATTCTTTCAACTTCTATTTGTGCAAAAAACTATTCAGCAACATCAACTCAAATTAGCAATTTATGTACCTGAAGAGGAGGAAATTGTAAAATGGCAAAGCTAACTGAATACCGTCAAAAAGTCCAAGATTTACTAACAGAGTTAGCAAATTACGGTTCTTCAGATTCTGAAGTTGAGTCACAATTGATTTTTGATATAGAGCGCGATCATTATCAATTAGCTCATGTTGGTTGGCGCAATAAGCATCGAATCTATGGCTGTGTAGTGCATCTAGATATCAAGGACAGCAAAATTTGGATTCAGCACAATGGCACGGAGTTTGATATTGGAGTTAGACTCGCAGAGATGGGTATTCCTAAGCAAAATATTGTTAATGGATTCCATTCGAGCTACATGCGACAGTTTACAGATTTTGCCGTCAGTTAGACAATATCATCCTAAAGAAGAGCGCACGAAGAAATTCTTGTCACAGATTTTGTAGCTTAAAAATCTAGTATCTCCTAAATTCATTATCGAAAAAGATAGATTACATTTCTTCTGTGAGTTAGATTACAATCAGGAATTTACTGGTGGCTTTATTATTAAGATCGAGTTGAAATACAGGTTGATTGTTTAATTTTCCTGCGGCTTTCAATTCAATACCGATTGTTGTTGTTGTGTCACCAGCTGTTGCGTTAAATCCTGTTGTTACAGCTAAA
>JANNDZ010000712.1:0-1537 GCA_031378395.1 Pseudanabaena sp. OTE_75_metabat_487_sub | reverse complement strand
GGTCGCCAGTTTGTTGATAGCATAAATTCTAGTGATCCGTCCTTTGCGACTATTCCCACAGGTATTCGGCGACTGGCGATCGCCTTTGATCGGATTGAACTGCGACGAATTGATCGTGAGTCGGGGCGATTTTCTAGTTATCTGGGCAGTATCTCTTTGCCGAGTATAGAAGCCGCTTGGACAGGATCAGTTGATAACTTAAATTATTCTGTTTCTTCTGGTTTATGGTTTAATGTTGCGCCAAATTCGGCAGGAAATGTCTCTAATAACACATTAGGAACTAGGGAACCTAGTATTGGCGCTTTCTTAAATGGTCTAATCATTTGGAATACGAGTAGTGTGGAGACTGGCGAGAATAAGGCGGTTACGGCTGTGACTACTCAATCTCCTGTAATTAGAGTCTCTTTGAATAGTGCTACTAATCCTAACAATGCATCTTTTGTAAATTTGTCTTACACGATATCGCGACAAATGCAGGGGATGAGTTTTTCTGTAACGCCAGGGGTTGTCTTTGCTGATCAGAAAACTAGTTTTAGAACTATTAGCTTTTTGCAAAGTAGTCTCAACTTAGGAGAGTTGAGCTTTCGTTCTAGTCTAGAACTTGATGACAACTTACTTTGGTCATTGGAAGCGGTTAAATCAGTAGGCTCTAATTGGTCAGTTGGAGCCTTTATAAAAAGCTTTCGTGAGATTAATCAAGGTTTTGATAGTCGGGTCAATGAGACTAATTATGGGTTGTTATTTAGATATCAAATTCCCCAGACTCCTACTTCTATTGAAGCGCAGTTAAGTAATAGTAGTTCGGGAATTGATTTGAGAGTTAGAGGAAATTTACGGCTCTAGATAGTTAAGCATAAGTAAACTTAAAACCCAGATTGCCGTGCCGCCCACGTAGCGGGTGGTACGGCAATCTGGGTTTGGTTTATAACTATGCTGAGCTACTTAATATTTATAACCTATGAAAATTATTGCGATCGCGCTGGCTGGCGGAAGAAGTTTACGCATGGGGTCTGATAAGACTCTATTAGAACTTAAGGGGGAAACATTGTTATGGAGGACTTGTCGCAATGCGGCGATAGTTTCAGAATATGTGTATGTTGTTGTCCATAGTGAAGCTCAATATCAACAGGCGATCGCTAAAATTTCTAAGCAGAAATTTGGGGATTATCTAAATCGAATTTTTGTGGTAGTTGATGGGCGACGTGATGGGGCTTTGATGGGTTTTTATCAGGGAATTCAGGCAATCGTTGGAGATTTAGATAGAAGTTTATCCGAATGGATTTTGCTGCTGGCTTGTGATTTACCCAACATCCAGAGTGATATTTTGCAGTCTTGGATTAATCAGTTAGTGCATTTACCCGAATCGGCGATCGCCTATTTACCAGTTCATGATCGCGACTTGCTTAGTTCTTCAACTAATTTTGATATCAATAAACAAAAGCAATGGGAACCTCTATGCGGATTTTATCGATGGAAATGCTGTGGTTCATTAATGGAGTTTATGACAAATGGTGGACGATCATTTCAGCATTCCTAT
>JANNDZ010000705.1:0-1526 GCA_031378395.1 Pseudanabaena sp. OTE_75_metabat_487_sub | reverse complement strand
TCCCCCCGTGGTTGCCCTGCATAGCTAATAGCAAGAGATTTATCATCAGAGTTCCATGTAACATGAGTTATTGAAAAAGTAAAATTAGATTGATAATGGAATCCGCTAATGTTAGAAGATATTAGACAAATCGCAAATCCCTTGGTTAGGGCAATAACTTCTGGATTGTTTCTCAGTTCCTTGGTGACCATCCCTGCTGCGGCTGTAATTTATTTAGTGAATTTCAAGAATGAATCTGCATATAAGTTTATTTTTTACGCCTCAATAGCTAGTGCTACAGTCGGAGCAGTAGGTGGTCTTGCATCTGGGAAAAGCAAGTCTGAGAGATCAGAAAGTCCAACCGTTGAAGCTCGCAGTGGTATGGCTTGGAAAGACTGGCGTAAATTTGTGATCGATCGCAAATTCAAAGAGAGCGACAGTATCACATCTTTTTATTTGCGCCCATTAGATGAAGGTACTATTCCCAATTTTATCCCAGGGCAATTTCTGACAATTCAGTTAGATATTCCTGAGCAGTCGAAACCTGTAATTCGTACCTATTCACTCTCAGATTATATACAATCTGGTTCTTACTATCGGCTCTCGATTAAGCGCGAACCTGCCCCTCCTGACTCGATCGCACCTGCTGGAATCGCCTCAAATTTTATGCATGATCATGTTCATGAAGGCTCGATAATTTCGGTAAAGCCTCCTGCTGGAAAGTTCGTGTTAGAGGTGAATAGTTCGCAACCTGCGGTCTTAATCAGCAATGGTGTTGGGATTACGCCCATGATTAGCATGGCAAAAGCTGTCAGCTTGCTTAATCCACAACGTCATATTTGGTTTTTACATGGTGCGCGAGATGGCAATCTTCACGCTTTTAGGGATGAAGTGAATGCGATCGCAGGTAGTAATCCTAATTTGCATATCGTTTATTGCTACAGCCGCCCTAACTTAACTGATCAAGGTAATTATCAACATAAAGGCTATGTGGATATAGATTTGATCAAGAATGTAGTTGCACCTGAGATGCAGAACTTCTACGGTTCAACTGATGCAGAATATTTTCTCTGTGGTTCGACATCATTTATGGATTCGCTCCAAGATGGATTAAGGGAGTGGGGTGTGTCTGACAATAAGGTTCTATTTGAATCTTTCGCCAAAGCTAAGCCCAAGAAGGCGGAACTTGCTCAAAGTATAATTCAAGAACATGATTCTATTGAAATAGTATTCAGCAAGTCTGGTAAAACTCTTGATTGGAGTCCTGTTGATGGCACAATTTTAGAATTTGCAGAAGCAAATGATATTTACCCCGATCATAGTTGCCGTGTTGGAGTTTGCGGTACTTGCATGTGCAAAATTTCTGAAGGAGAAGTTGATTACGAAGAAACGCCAACGGCTTCTGTTGATAGAGGTTCAGTTCTTATTTGTATCTCTAAACCTAAGACGGCAAGGGTTGTTCTCGATATTTAAAACCCAAAACTAGAGATTGTGTCGCCCGCGGAGCGGGCGCCACAATCTCTAGTTTTTTAAACTACTTAGTTATT
>JANNDZ010000671.1:0-5238 GCA_031378395.1 Pseudanabaena sp. OTE_75_metabat_487_sub | reverse complement strand
CAGAAATTCTGTTTTTTCAATTCACAAAAGTACCGTCACACTTTTGTGAATTGAAAGCCAAACCCAGTAGAGGTTTTAAAAACACAAAATGGCTTAGCCATTTTATGTTCTAGGATTATTTCCTATTCCCTTCCCACCACTAATTCTTGGGTGGGAAGGGAGTATTTTGCGATAGATGCTGCTGTACTCCAAAGCCGATCAAGATTACAATCTTACATGAATTAAGAATTTAAGCATCATGTTTCAACCCCAAGCCGCAATCATCGCTGACAGCATTAACTTAACAGGCGATCGCCTGACCACCTTTGTGCTGACCTACCACCGCATGATTCACTCAGAATTCATGACCCATCGAATGCTCAGCAAAAACAGCAGCAGCAGTCGCGCCATCCCCGTCGAGAAAATGATTAAACTTGTGGAGAGTCAAGAAGTCTATCCATTACACTGGGGCAAAAATCAAAAGGGAATGTCCGCCCAAACCGAAGTTACAGAAGATGAGATGCAAGCCGCCGCCTCAGTATGGCAAGAAGCCAGACTTGATGCAATCCGTCATGCACGGCGATTGGTAGAAATTGGCATTCATAAACAAGTTGTCAATCGCCTTTTAGAGCCGTTCTCCACAATTACCGTAATTTGTTCGGGAACAGAATACGAAAACTTTTTTGAACAGCGCTGTCATCCCGACGCACAGCCAGAAATCCAATCTCTAGCGAATAAAATGAAAGCCGTCTATGATGCTAGTCAACCTAAACAACTAGCCGCAGGAGAATGGCATTTACCGCTAATTAAACAAGAAGATATTGACGAGATTCGCGATATGAATGAATTGATTAAAGTAGCCGTAGGACGCTGCGCCAGAGTCAGTTATCTCAATCATGATGGTGTGCGTAGTCTCACCGATGACGTGAAACTACACGATCGCCTATTAACTTCTAAACCAGCTCACCTATCACCCTTTGAGCATGTAGCAAGTACACTTCCTAATTCCGAAAAACGCGCAAACTTTACTGGATTCCAAGCCTACCGATTTGATATAGAACGTAATAAAGTTAGCAACTGATGTTATGCGGAACGTAGATTATAGACCTCTTGCTACTAGCCAAGCAGGGCAACCACGGGGGGGATTGCCCCTACCCCAACAAAATTTAGATCGTAGGGGCTGTGCCCCCGTGCCAGCCCTAAACTTAGACTATGACAGGAATTCCTTCCACGCAATATCCGTTAGTAAATAACCACCAAAATCCTCAATGTCCCGTACCAAGACAGTTAAACCTCTAAAAAAAGGATTTGCCCGATCGCATTCTCCGATCATTTTAAGCGCTTGTTTAATTGTCAAAAACGAAGAACAACGCTTACCACAATGCTTAGAGAGCCTACGATCTCTTGCCGATGAAATCGTTGTCGTCGATACAGGATCGAGCGATCGCACCATTGCCATTGCCAAGAAATATCAGGCGCGAGTATTTCATTTTGCTTGGTGTGATGATTTCTCAGAGGCGCGGAACTATGCGATCGCACAAGCTAAGGGCAAATGGATTTTAGTAATTGATGCTGATGAAGTTTTAGAACAAGGTGCGATCGCTATTTTGCAAGAAGTAATTCAACGCGATGATTGCTTAGCAGTTAATCTTTTGCGGACTGAGATCGGCGCAGCACAAGCTCCCTATTCATTGGTATTACGTCTATTTCGCAATCATCCTGCGATTACATTCACAGGGCTATATCATGAATCCATCGATCAGAGCGTGTTAGCTTTACAAGCTCAAGAAGCTAACTGGCAGGTGCTAAATATAGAAGTTCCAGTTTTACTACATTACGGCTATATAGATAGCGAAATTCAACTTAAGCATAAGTATGAGTTTGCCAAACAGTTGATGCATAAACATTTGGAAGTATTTCCTAACGATAGTTATATACTCAACAAATTAGGAGCTTTGTATATCAGTAGCAATCAAGATAGCGATCGCGATTTGGGAATTGAGCTATTAAATAAAGGCTTGGAATTAACTAAAGATATTGCTCAGCATGACTTAACGCGCTATGAGTTACATTTCCATTTAGGGCTTGCTTATGAATATAGCGGTGATTTGGAACTAGCAAAAACTGCCTATATGAAGGCGATCGCGTTAGAAGTTCCTGAGCTAGCCAAACTAGCCGCCTATTTGAATTTGGGGAATATCTATCAGGAACTCCATCAAAAAGAAGCGATCGCATATTTTGAAAAGGTGACGCAAATCGCTCCTGATTTTGCTCAAGGACATTTCAATTATGGAATTGCGCTCAAAACCGCAGGACTCCTTACGGATGCGATCGCAGCCTATCGAAAAGCAACTGCCCTCGAACCGAATTTTGCAGAAGCTCATCAAAATTTGGGGGTGGCAATGATGAAAGTGGGCTACTTCCCAGAAGCGATCGCCGCTTTTACAAAGGCAATTCAACTCCATAAGCAACAGCATAATTATCAAGCTGCGGAAACACTGCGATCTGCTCTACAAGAATTTAGGTAAGGGCAATTCATGAATTGCCCTTACCTAAATTCTGCAAGTATTTAATCTGTTCGGCAAGATTTTTAGCTAACAAGGCGCGATTAGGACAAACGGATAAACCCGCATTGCGAAGAGCTTCAGCCGCCCATGTATTGCAGTTAAACAAGGAAAAATATCTTGGCACAGCCGCATAAAAACTACTAACCCCATATTGACCTTTGCCAATTGTCGCTTTGCGATCGCCTTTTTCATTAACAGCAAAAGTCTGTTTGACATAGGCTAATAAATTTTGAAAACCTGCTTCTGATAATTCAATTTTAAAAATAGGAAACTTAAAAAACTGCTCAGGTGGTTCCTTAAAACTTGCTACATGCATGACGCTATTCGATGGAATAAATACTGCTCTAAGCATTGAAGGAATAGACTGATCACCCGCAAAATAAAACTGGCGATCGCCCCAACCCACTTCCACATAGGGAGCATCTTTCCATTCTTCTGCACCAAAAGCTTCTGGCTTTTGTTGCGCCCATGCTAACCCCGAATGCCACTCATGATGCACAAAATAAATCGTGCGAGTTTTGACATTAGGGGCAGGCGGGAATAGCCCCGCAGTTGGGCTAGGACAATAGAAAAAGTAACTGGCGATCGCGATAGAAATCCCTAGCAATATCCCTAGGAAAATGGCGATCTTCTGCTTGCGAGTCACGTTTAGATTAGTGTCATCATTTCTTGATTAACTCTTGTACAATAACACCCAATAAAGCCAAAAAGAGAGTTGCGGCGCGAAGCGCTGCAACCCTCTTTTTGGTTTTGTTGGGGCGCGGCAAAGCCGCGCCATAAAAAACTGGTTTTGTATTGACTATTACACTAATTTAAAGTTATTATAGTGAGTTCGGAATTCCAAAACTGTAAAGCCATGCCGCTACCGATTGTTGCCGTTGTCGGTCGCCCCAATGTGGGCAAATCTACGCTCGTAAACCGTCTGTCGGGAGAGCAATATGCGATCGTCTTCGATCAACCTGGTGTAACCCGCGATCGCGTTTATCGCGAATGTTTTTGGGGCGCACATGAATTTCAAGTCGTTGATACAGGTGGATTAGTATTTGACGACGAGACTGAATTTTTACCAATGATTCGCGAACAGGCGGAGATTGCCATTCGTGAATCTGCTGCTGTGATTTTTGTTGTTGATGGTATGGCAGGGATTACCGATGCTGATGAGCAACTAGGTGGCTGGTTACGGCGGCAGAATATTCCTGTGCTATTGGCTGTAAATAAATGCGAAGGCTCCAAATTTGGTCTATCACTAGCCGCTGAATTTTGGAACCTAGGCTTAGGCGAACCAATCCCAATGTCGGGAATTCATGGTAATGGTACGGGCGAATTATTAGATGAGTTAATTAAGCATCTTCCCGCACCCGAAGAAGTAGTTAAAGAAAGCGACGAAATTAAAGTGGCGATTATTGGTCGTCCTAATGTCGGTAAATCCAGCTTGCTCAATGCTTTCATCGGCGAAAATCGCAGCATTGTTAGTCCCATATCGGGCACAACCCGCGATGCGATCGATATGTCGGTCGAGCGTGATGGCAAAAAATATCGCTTAATTGATACTGCGGGTGTGCGCCGCAAAAAGAATATTGATTATGGCATTGAATTTTTTAGCATCAACCGTGCGTTCAAAGCGATTGGGCGTTCCGATGTAGTTATGCTAGTCATTGATGCCCTTGACGGTGTTACCGATCAAGATCAAAAGCTGGCTGGTCGGATTAATGACGAAGGCAAAGCTTGCGTCATTGTGGTCAATAAATGGGATGCGATCGAAAAGGATTCCTACACCATTTACGACTACACTGCCGATGTGAAAAGCCGCCTGATGTTTGTAGAATATGCACCGATTATCTTTGTCAGTGCGGTGACTGGGCAGCGGGTCGAGCAAATTCTGGAGCGTGTAGATATCGCCTATGAACAACATAAGCGCCGCGTCCCCACCGCGATTTTAAATGAAGCTCTCAATGAAGCCGTTACATGGCACGCGCCACCCACCAGTCGCGGCGGGAAACAAGGCAAGGTATATTACTGTACTCAAATTTCGGATAGTCCTCCGACCGTAATTCTATTCGTCAACGATCCTCATCGTTTCAACGATAACTACAAGCGGTACATTGAAAATCAGTTCCGCAAAACTCTTGGTTTTGAAGGAACACCATTACGATTTATCTGGCGCGGCAAAAAAGATCGCGAAGTCGAAAAATCGAAAAACTCAGCATTGAGATAAACAAAAGGGACGCTTCGCGTCCCTTTTGTTTTAGTTATAATTTTACAAGCAGTAAAGGTGGTACATGACAATCCAGATAGTTAATAATTTAACCGTTGATGAACTCAAAGATGTAATTGCCAGTTTCGTTGAAGAATATGAAGAAAAAGTGTCAGATGCTCGCAGTCAACTAAGGCAAGTAGAAAACCTTTTAGGTTCTTTGCCTAATGTTAACCAAGATAATCCTTGGCTAAAAATGGCTGGTATGCACAAAGATAATCCCTTATTTGAAGAAGTAACTGCATCTATAGAAGCCAATCATCAAGACATTACTGATGGGGAATTGAATTAGATGAGTTTAGGGACTTGCAAGAAATAAATAAATCCAAAAGCACTTTATGGGATATTTAATATATTTGGCATAAAGTGATAAAACTTACAGACACGCTCAAGACACTATTTCAAGAAACAGCAAAACAACTTAAAGGTAGTGAGCAT
>JANNDZ010000670.1:0-2664 GCA_031378395.1 Pseudanabaena sp. OTE_75_metabat_487_sub | reverse complement strand
GGCACTTCGTGCCGCACCTCTCTCGTTCGTTTTGAGTCCATTTAAATATGGCATAATAGCGATATTGCGATATATTCCCGAAACGTTGAACCAATCCTACTTTCAGTCTGAACATTTACTCTTTGACCCAGCCACACCAGATCACGATGCAATAAATATTGTCTTCGCTTTCCCCAATACCTACACCGTGGGAATTACTAGCCTAGGCTATCAAGGAGTCTGGGCAAACTTAGCCACCCGATCGCAAATTAACGTCAGTCGATGGTTTACCGATGCCCATGAGGACTTACCACGCAAGATTGAAATATTAGGATTTTCGTTTTCATGGGAACTAGATTATGTCAATATTCTTGCCGCTTTAAAAAAATTTGAGATTCCCATTGATACTTGCGATCGCAATGATGAGCATCCATTAGTGTTTGGCGGGGGGCCAGTTCTCACCGCCAATCCAGAACCATTTGCAGCATGGTTTGATATTGTGCTACTTGGCGATGGCGAAGAGTTAATTGGGAACTTCTTAAATGCTTATCAAGAAATACGCCATGCTAGTCGTGAAGTTAAATTACGCCATTTAGCAAAATTAGATGGAATTTATGTTCCATCACTATACGAAGTTACTTACGAGTCCGATGATGGTGCGATCGATTCAATTCAACCCATAGATTCTGAAATTCCCACCACAATTCACAAACAAACTTATAAGGGGAACACCCTTTCCACTTCTACTGTAGTTACGGAAAAAGCCGCATGGGAGAGTATCTTTATGGTAGAAGTGGTTCGGAGCTGTCCTGAGATGTGTCGCTTCTGTTTAGCAAGTTATTTAACACTTCCCTTTAGAACCGCTAGTCTAGAGACTAGTCTAATACCTGCGATCGCAAAAGGATTAGAGGTAACTAAACGTCTAGGCTTACTTGGGGCATCAATTACCCAACATCCTGAATTTGATCTATTGTTAGACCATCTCGCTCAGCCTCAATTTGATGATGTGCGCCTCAGCCTTGCCTCAGTCCGTACCAATACTCTAACGGAAAAATTAGCCCGAATTCTCTCTACTCGTGATAGTCGTTCTGTTACGATTGCGATCGAAAGTGGCTCCGAACGTTTGCGCGAAATCATTAATAAGAAGTTACATAATGATGAAATCAAGCAAGCGGCGATCAATGCTCAAGCAGGTGGTTTGAAGTCGCTGAAGCTTTACGGTATGGCAGGCGTACCGATGGAAAATGATGACGATATCGACCAAACGATCGAGATGCTAATTTCTCTCCGCAAAATTGCACCAAAGCTGAAGCTGACTTTTGGTTGCAGTACGTTTGTGCCTAAATCTCATACGCCTTGGCAATGGCAGGGCATCAGTACTACTGCTGAAAAGAAAATGCAGTATTTCCGCAAGAAACTATTACCTAAAGGCATTGATTTTCGCCCTGAAAGTTATAAAGACTCGATTGTGCAAGGTCTAATTTCCAGAGGCGATCGCCGTCTGACTAATTTATTACGTCTAGCTTGTAGCTATAGCGATGGCGATGTTCCTAGCGATGGTTCCTATAAGCGTGCTTTTAAGGAATTGCGTGGACAATTGCCGCCCTTAGCTTGGTATGTTCACGAGGATTGGGATGTTGATCAAGTTCTACCTTGGCAACATCTTCGCAGCGCTTTGCCAGTCGAGACATTAATCAAGCATCGCGAAACTTCTCTAGCTTTTTAATTACCAAAAAGGTTATGACCAATGCAGTTTTAGACGGTCGGTATCCTGTCATACGTTTCTGGCTCGACATCAGGAACTTTTGCTAAAATTGCTTCATACTTTAACTGACTACCTCTTTTGGCTCTTTCTTTGAGGTAATTCTCTGTCATTAAAGCTGAGAGTTTTTCTGCTATAGCACTAGATATAAATTGATCGATAGAAATTCCATCACGTCCTGCGAATTCATACAGGCTTTTTTGTAATGAGTCAGGAATTTGAACTTGAACGATACTCATAGTAACTTTCCTATCAAGCGTAAAAACTCTGAAGGCTCTAGCAAATTTAACCCAAACTGTTCTACGCCTGCAAAATCACGAGTGTTATAGAGAGGGATTAACAAGCTAAGGCAAGAACTTTTAGCGGGACAAGAGCTTTGTGAAGAACACTGGGCTTGGCATTTAGATATATCTCACGACAATTACTCTCGTTATATCCAACCACGACAGCCCCTATTGTTGTGCCAATTTCAGGATACATTTCTTGACTCATCTTACCTTCATCTAAGAAGTCAGGGATTTTAATTAGCCCCTTGACCAATGATTCATCAATCTTTACAAAAACACCGAAAGGCGCATGAAATTCAACTTTGCCTTGCACAAACTGACCTAGCTTGTATTTTGATTTAATTTGCTCCCAACTTTTGCTGTCCATGATGTTTACCGTGATTTAAGGACTCGTGGAAATTGATTTAGAACGGAAAATAGGCTTTGAGGAATAACCACCTCAATTCGTTCGCAGTTATCTTTTTCATCATAGCGATATTCAAGTGGTTTGAAATATTTAGGGACTTGCAAGAAATAAATAAATCCAAAAGCACTTTATGGGATATTTAATATATTTGGCATAAAGTGATAAAACTTACAGACACGCTCAAGACACTATTTCAAGAAACAGCAAAACAACTTAAAGGTAGTGAGCAT
>JANNDZ010000669.1:0-5282 GCA_031378395.1 Pseudanabaena sp. OTE_75_metabat_487_sub | reverse complement strand
CAGCAATTCTCCTAACATCAATTTTAATTAAAAAAAGCCCTAGGCTTTTTTTAATTAAAATTGATGTTAGTGTATGCCTTGACCGTGACAAGGCATATCTCAAAATTGGTTTGATAATGCGAATAATGAATCAGCTCGCCGCAAGCGGACGGGGTATCAAATTATTTTTTGCTTGAATATACTCGCACCCCAGAGCGGTGGGGTATTTACCCTCTTAGTTCAATAAAGTTATTATTGACGGATCTAATTTTGGTTCAATTTATACAAAATGAAGATCCACAAGATCGCTAGGATTAGATACTGGACATTTAGGCATTGGATGCACCTTTAGAACGCTTGACTATGAAAATTCTCAAAATCCAGACATTACGTGGTTCAAACTATTGGAGCATTCAACGACATCAGCTTGTAGTTGTGCGATTAGATTTAGAGGATTTTCAAGTACAACGAATTAGCTTTTATCAAAATTTATGCAAGGTTTTACCAAGTCTAGCGGGGAAAGACATTGCTCAGCGACCTGATATCACTGACTCTGATTTCTTGGCAGAAATTGTGAAAGATATTGCGATCTCTCTTCAAGGCTATGTCGGCATGAAGGTGGATTTTGGGGCAATTAGACAAACCGTTGAAAAAAACATCTATCAAGTCGTATTTGAGTATCAAACCGAAGGTGCTGGACGTTATGCGGCGCGAGCTGCCGTAAGGATTTGCACCAGCATTTTAGAAACGGGAACCTATGCGACTACTGAATTACAAGAGGATCTCAAGGATTTAAGAGATATTCGCCTTGATGGTCAATTAGGTCCAAGTACCGAGTCGATTGTTGCTGAAGCTAAAGCCCAAAACATTCCTTGGTTAGAACTGGGTAGCCGCGCCATGATTCAGCTTGGGTATGGAGTGCATCAAAATCGCATTCAGGCAACTTTATCTAATAAAACGGGGATCTTAGCGGTTGAGCTAGCCTGCGACAAGGAAGGTACAAAGAGTATTTTACGGGCTTCGGGCGTGCCAGTGCCGAGGGGAACAACGATCCGATCGCCTAAATATCTAGAAGATGCGATCGCCGAAGTTGGTGGCTTTCCGATTGTAATTAAGCCCTTAAATGGCAATCATGGACGCGGGATCACCATTGATATACGTAGCATCAAAGAGTCGATTGATGCCTTTGATATGGCGCAAGAAGTATCCGAAGAAGTAATTATCGAAAGATTTCATACTGGTCGCGATCATCGCATATTGGTGATCAATGGCAAATTTGTAGCAGTTGCTGAGCGCGTTCCCGCTAATGTCACAGGTGATGGTGTTTCCACAATATCGCAACTGATTGAAATTACAAACCAAGACCCTCGTCGTGGGGATGGGCATGATAACGTCTTGACCCGCATCGAGATCGATCGCACGAGCATGGATATCCTCGCGAGACAGGGCTTTACGCTGGAATCCATACCACCAAATGGTCAGATTTGCTATCTGAAGGCAACTGCAAACCTAAGTACAGGTGGCGTATCCGTCGATCGCACAGACGAGATTCACCCTGAAAATATCTGGCTAGCTGAGCGCGTGGCAAGAATTATCGGTCTGGATATTGCGGGGATCGATATGGTCACTGAAGATATCTCTTTACCTGTACGTCAAGTTGATGGGGCGATCGTGGAGGTAAATGCAGCTCCTGGATTCAGAATGCATACGGCTCCAAGTATTGGCACACCCCGCAATGTGGCTGCACCAGTCATCAATATGCTATTTCCCCTTGGAGCGCCTACTCGAGTGCCGATCGTCGCGATCACGGGGACAAACGGTAAAACTACGACTACACGCCTGATCGCTCATATCTTCAAGCAAACTGGCAAACGAGTTGGTTTCACCACTACTGATGGTATTTACATTGGTGAATGTTTAGTTGAAAAAGGCGATACAACTGGCCCCTATAGCGCTCAAGTGATCCTGCGCGATCCCACAGTTGAAGTTGCGATTCTTGAAACAGCTAGAGGTGGCATTCTGCGATCGGGATTAGGCTTTGATGGCAGCGATGTGGGTGTGGTGATGAACGTAGCCGCCGATCACCTTGGCATTGGCGACATTGACACAATTGAAGACTTGGCAAGGCTCAAGAGCGTAGTTGTCAAAACAACATTGCCAAGTGGTTATGTTGTACTGAATGCTGATGACCCATTGGTTGTTGCCATGGCAAAAGAAGTGGATGCAAAGGTTGCTTACTTCAGCATGGATCCCGATAGTCCTTTAATCAAATCTCATATCGAGCAAGGTGGACTTGCCGCAGTATATGAAGAAGGCTATCTAACTATCTTAAAAAGTGATTGGAAGCTGCGAATCGAAGAAGCTGTCAACGTACCCTTGACACTTGGTGGTCGTGCTGCCTTCAATATTCAAAATTCTCTTGCCGCAAGTTTAGCCGCATTCTGTCAAGACGTACAGATTGAAGAGATTCGTCAAGGGCTTTCTACGTTTGTGGCTTCGACTGAGCAAACCCCTGGACGCATGAATTTATTTGATTTGGGCAAATATCATGCGCTAGTCGATTATGCTCACAACCCTGCGGGATTTAAGGCGATCGCGGACTTTATTCAGAAATGGGAAGGCGAAGCGATCGGTGTGATTGGTGCACCTGGCGATCGCCGTGATGAGGACATTATCGAGTTAGGACAACTTGCCGCGAATATGTTTGGTCACATCTTTATTAAAGAAGATAAAGATCTGCGTGGTCGCGCCCCTCGTGTCGTTGCAGATTTGTTGCGTCAGGGAGTTCAAGAGATTAATCCAAATATTCCTTGTATTACAATTCTTGATGAATCGGAAGCCATCACAGCAGCCTTGGATAGCGCCCCTCAAAGTAGTTTGGTTGTGGTATTCCCCGATAAAGTGGATTCAGCTATTGCTATTATTGAATCGCGAAAGTCCAAAAAGTCGTCGTAAAGTCCGCTATGCCGCGTGTAATTTGTCTTGGCGAAGTTTTAATCGATCAAATAGCTGAAGATATTGGTGCTTCCTATGAGCAAGTTAGCTCTTGGAAGCCTTATTTTGGCGGAGCGCCTGCCAATGTCGCCTGTGGGTTAGCCAAACTGGGAACACCAGTGAGCTTAATTGGTTGCGTTGGTCAAGATGCCGCAGGAACTGATCTACTCAAACAGTTGGGAGCAGCAGGTGTGGAAACTTCAGGCGTGCAAGTGCATCCTGAATCCACCACTCGCGAGGTATATGTCACCCGCGATGATCAAGGCGATCGCAGTTTTGCTCGCTTTAATGGTGATGCTCAAACTGTATATGCAGACACCTTGATGTCTGCCGAGCATTTGCCTGAGCATTTATTTGCTGATGCCAAGTTTTTGGTATTGGGCACATTGGGCTTATCTAGTCCGCAAACATCTAGAGCGATCGGTCGTGCTCTAAGGCTAGCGGAGGAGCACTTTGTAAAGGTGGTAGTGGATGTCAATTGGCGAGCGATGTTCTGGAAAAATCCTGAGCAGGTTGTCAAACTATTGCCTGTCTTACTGAAGTACACCGATTTTCTGAAGATGACCGAAGATGAGGCAAAGTTACTGTTTCGTCTCGCAAGTCCCGCCGCGATCGCTCAAGCATATAGCCATCTTGAGGGAATTCTTCTCACCAATGGTGAGAAAGATTGTCGCTACTATTTGGGCGAGCGTCAGGACAAACATGCAGTTTTTCCTGTACATTCGATTGATACAACTGGTGCAGGGGACGCTTTTTTAGCAGCCTTTATTCATAAGATTTATCACCGTCCGCTTACCCATCTACTCGATCCTAAGTTTGCCAATGAAGTAATCGCTTATGCCTGTGCCGCAGGCGCATTATCTACTCTAAGTATGGGTGCGATCACTGCTCAACCAAGCGATCGGCAAATTCGCGAATTTCTCGCCATGCGCGAGACAAAACATTAAACCCATATATTCTGGTGGCGCGAAGCGCCACAATCATTTGCTATGCACTCTTTATCTTTGCCCACATGGGTAATTCATATTTCTAGCGTCATCGAGTGGACTTTAGCAATTTGGCTAATTTGGCAATACGACAAGCAAAATCCCGATCGCGGTTGGCGCAACTTAGCATGGGCTATGTTTCCTGCTTTAGTCAGTGCGATGTGCGCCGTGACTTGGCACTTTTTTGATAACGCTGATTCGTTGGAATGGCTAGTTACGGTGCAAGCCGCACTAACTTTAATTGGCAATACCACTCTGGCGATCGCAGCCTACTTTATTTGGAAAATCGCTAAAGCAAAACCACAAATATAACTTTTTGCTACTAGACAACCCAGCAGCAAAAAAAGATGAAACTATGCCCAAAGAAGCCTTATTCGGTTTATCTCTATTTCCTTATCTCGCATTCCTCTGGTTTGCCACCAAATCACGCCAATTTCCCAAGCTGGGACTTTGGGGATTTTATGGCACATTAGTATTTGTGGCGATTACGATTCCCGCAGGAATTTACGCCCAAGTCCAATATAACGAAGCTTTAGCCAATGTTGATTGGTTGCATGGCAGCGCTGAGTCATTCTTGACCATCACTAATATTTTGTTGGTATTAGGTTTTAAAAATGCGCTTAAAAATACGACTAAACCTAAAGATTAGAGTTAGCAATTTAAGTGCGTCTAATCTTTGTGAATATAATGAGTAATTATTGTAGTTAATATCGCTGGCTGCCAATGCGAGGAATTTATGAACAGACATTATCAACGCATTTCTCAAGTTTTGACGATCGCAGGACTAGCGATCGCTAGCACTACGATTAGTCCAGTATTTGCTCAATCAACTCAACCACAGCGAGGTGATGCTGATCGTTTACGTCCTGCTCAAGGTCAGCCGATCTCTCCTACAAATACTGATCAATTTTCAATAGAAAGAGATTCTTCACGCTCCGAGCTCAAAATTCAAAATATCAATCTCGACGTTGAGGCGATTCAGCCAGTCATCCCTGGTAATTACAACGCTTCTCCCCAGAAAGTGAATCGGTCTGGTACTTTTATCAGCGATCCACTCAACGCGATCCAGATCTTCCAAGAGTCAGGTACATCTCGTCGTGAGAAATAATTAAAGACGGCGCATCGCGCCGTCTTTAATTTTTAATTTAACGCGATCCAAATCTTCCAAGAGTCTGGCATTTGCTTAGGGACTTGCAAGAAATAAATAAATCCAAAAGCACTTTATGGGATATTTAATATATTTGGCATAAAGTGATAAAACTTACAGACACGCTCAAGACACTATTTCAAGAAACAGCAAAACAACTTAAAGGTAGTGAGCAT
>JANNDZ010000601.1:0-2230 GCA_031378395.1 Pseudanabaena sp. OTE_75_metabat_487_sub | reverse complement strand
GTCCTGCGACAAATCCGATCTGGATTTCCGCGCCGTCCACAGGGATTTCCGCAGTCAGTTGCCTTGGTGGGGATGCGAGATGTGCGGGATTATAAATATGCTTCTGGTGGGAGCGATCGCTTGAATACTTCTAGTCCGTTTAACATCAAAGTGCGCTCCTTTACGCTTAGTAACTTCACTCTTGAGGATGTGAGAAATCTCTATCAGCAACATACGGAAGCTACAGGACAGATATTTACGCCCGAAGCTGTTGATTTAGCTTTTCATTTGACGCAGGGGCAGCCTTGGTTGGTTAATGCGATCGCTAAGGAAATAGTTGAATATATTGCTACAGACCCAGCCACTCCAGTTACAGTTGATTTAGTGAATCAAGCCAAAGAAATTTTAATTCGGAGACAAGATACGCATCTAGATAGCCTTGCAGAAAGACTAAGAGAAGATAGAGTCAGAGCAGTGATTCAGCCTATTCTCGCTGGGCAGGAACTGCCAGATGTGCCACAGGATGATATTCGCTACGTTTTAGATTTGGGACTTTGTACCAATCAAAATGGTTTGACTATTGCTAATCCTATTTATCATGAAGTCATCCCAAGAGTGCTTGCCTATGTAACAACTGCGTCAATAGGATATGTTCAACCAATCTGGCTAAACGAACAAGGGGAATTTTTGCCCAATCGCTTGCTAGAAGCGTTCTTATTATTCTGGCGGCAACATGGGGAACCTTTGTTTGGAAGTACACCCTATCCTGAAATTGCACCACATCTGGTGCTGATGGCTTTTCTCCATCGAGTCATTAATGGAGGCGGGACGCTGGAAAGGGAATATGCGATTGGTTCGGGCAAGATGGATATTTGTCTTCGCTATGGCAAAGTGACTTTGGGGATGGAGTTAAAGGTATGGCGTGATCGCAGATCTAATCCACTCAAGGAAGGTTTGCCGCAGTTGGATAAGTATTTATCGGGATTGAGTTTGGATACAGGTTGGTTGGTGATCTTCGATCGCCGAAAGGGTTTGCCGCCGCTAAGCGATCGCACTACGACGGAAAATGTCATCAGTCCTGCTGGGCGAGAAATTATCGTGATTCGTGGCTAGATAATTAATTCAATACAAGCTGATATGTCGATTCCAGAGCCAACTTTAGTTATTTATGGGGAATCGCCCAGAGCGATCGCTACTACAGACTTGCGCCAAGCACGTGTTGATGAATTTTTAGCATCTAGGTCTTTGCAGCCCAAAAGCCGTAAAGCTTATCAAGCGGACTTGCGGATATTTATGGATTGGTGCGATCTGGCTTGGGTGGATGTGAGTCGTCGCAAAGTGACGCAGTTTAAAACTTTTTTGCTGAAGGAGCGTGAGTTGGCGTTGAGTTCGGTGAATCGGGTGTTGCGAACTCTAAAATCTTTTTATCGGTGGATGTTGCTTTCAGAATATGTGGTTGCCGATCCGACGATTGGGATTCAGCAGGAGCGATTGCCCGATCCTGTAGCAAAGGATTTAGAGGATGAGGAGGTGTTGCAGATTTATGAGGCGATCGCCTTAAGTAAAATGATGTTACGAGATCGGGCGTTGTTTTCGATTTTGTTGCATGGTTTGCGGGCAGAGGAGGTTTGTCGTCTGAATATTGAGGATTATGGGAATGGGGAATTGGTGATTAAGGAGGCGAAGTGGGATAGTAAGGGAGAAGTACCTTTGACAAAGTTAGGTATTCAGGATTTGGATGCTTATTTGGATTGGAGGAGGGAGCAGGAAGGGGAGTTATTGCCTGATAGTGCTTTATTTGTATCTTGTTCTAATCGTAGCCAGGGTAAGCGGTTGACCTATTGGGGGATTCGTCATGTGATGGATGATTTGGCAGAGAAGACGGGGATTGATTTACATTCCCATCGGGGACGGCATACGTTTGCGACGAATTTGATTGTCAAGTATGAGTTAGATCCATCCTTAGCGATGGAGTTGACTAGACATCGAGATGTTAGAAGTTTTAGGCGATATACGAATCGTAAGAATAAGATTGCGGCGAAACGGGCTTTCTTGAAAGCGGCGGAGAGGTTGGAATAACTGAGAACGATGATTATACAATTGCTGATTATTGTTACGGTCCGAGCGCCCTTTCCACGAAAACAAATGTAGAAATTTTTTCCATCATTCAACAAACCTTTGAAGCACAACTGCTGACAATTTGAAAAAACTATAGCAACCCTAAAATAGGGATAATGTGGATTGATTCCGG
>JANNDZ010000556.1:0-2219 GCA_031378395.1 Pseudanabaena sp. OTE_75_metabat_487_sub | reverse complement strand
GTAATCCCGCCCAACTCGCAAAAAATCGAACTGTACCGAGAAATTCAGGATTAAACTTCAGTTCATTAGTCGTGAAATAGAAAAACGCAGTATCAGCACTTGGCGATGCTTGCCAACAGAATAAAAAAGCCGCAGGTAACCAAATTGCCTTATTCGTAAAGGCTTGACGCAGTTGCGTAAAGTTGAACTTCAACGACATCCAGATTTGTGAATTTCTCGATAAATTTACAGGCTTGGTAGGCGGTAAACCATCTTCTGACTTATTGGTAAGATCGGGTGCAACAATAAAAATTGTGGACATGGGGGGATCAGCGATCGCAAAAGCAGAGATGCCCACTAACAAAGGCAAAATCGCGGTAATTTCAAAAACGAATTTTGCACCAAATTGTTCTAGTAGGTAACCACTCAAGTATGCAGAGATAATCGCACCAATTGAGGAAGCGATCCAGCTAAAAGACTGCAATGAACCTGCATCGCCTTCTGGCTCTAGTCTGGCGCGTTGGACAATCAGTGCATCGATAATCGCATCTGAAAAGGCAAGAGAGAGAGAACCCGTCGCAATCATCGCGATCGCCCAAAAGGGAGTCGTGACCCATAAGCTCATGCTTATCCATGCAAAAATCCCTAAAATGCTCGATAGCAAGAGATAAGGACGGCGACGATAGCCAAATACTGGGAATCCGTCAGATATCAAACCATATAGAGGTTTAACAGTCCAAGGCAACATCGTAATACCAACCATTGAGGCAACTTCCGCAGGGCTTAGTCCTAAGTCATCCTTAAGGAAGAAACTTACGGCAAGTTGTGAAATCGCCATTGCACCTTGCACAAAATAAATAACTGCGATCGCCCCCAGCTCTAGGTCAAACGAGCGCCCTCGTAGTTTTTTGAGCCAGTCTGATTGGATTAGCACTATACGATTGCCCAAATATTAAGAAATTTTAATCTAAGTATATTTTAGTATCAATGCAGAAAATCGTGTAGCAACCGTAGGTAGACATCCAACATGCTCTAAAGCTGAAAATACGGTAGGGTAAATAAGAGGAACGTTGGTCTAGATGCCAATCTTCTCTCTTATTTAGTGCAGTTACGTGGAAGGAATTCCTGTTATAGCCTAGGTCTATGTCTGGCACGGGGGGCACAGTCCCTACGGCAATCTAAATTTTGAGGTAGGGGCAATCCCCCGTGGTTGCCCTGCTGAGCTACCAGCAAGAGATTCATCATCTGCGTTCCACGTAACACAAGTTATTTATTTTGTTAAGTCCTATGTCTAATCCCATTTTTGTCCTTGCTTCCGCATCTCCTACCCGCAAGAGCATTTTAGAAAATGCTGGTATCAAACCAATTGTCAAAGTTAGTTATTTTGATGAAGATGCGATTCAGGTTAGCGATCCTACTTCACTAGTGCTGACCTTGGCTCAATGCAAAGCTAAAGCGATCGCAACCGAATTTACAGGGCAGAATGCACTAATTATGGGCTGTGACTCGATCATGTATCTCAATGGCATGATCTACGGTAAACCTGACTCCAAAGAAATTGCGATCGCGACATGGCAAAAGATGCGCGGCAATTACTGTGAGCTATATACAGGACATTATTTGATTGATGCTAAAACTCAGCGATCGGTGATGCGTCACGGTGTAACCAAGGTGTATTTTGCTAATGCTACGGATGCAGAAATTAGCAGCTATGTGGAATCGGGCGAACCTTTATGCTGTGCGGGTTGTTTTACGATGGAGAAGCTAGGTGGATTATTAATTGAAAGAATCGAAGGCTGTCACACTAATGTGTTGGGATTGAGCTTGCCGATCTTGCGCCAAATGCTAACTGAGCTTGGGTACAGCCTTCACTTTAGTGCTAATGGAACTACCATCAGATGAATACCGCCAATCGAAATACACTTTGGGCAAGCATTGTTGCTGAAGAGCTATATCGATCAGGTGTGCGGACAGTTTGTGTTTCCCCTGGCTCTCGGTCTACGCCACTAGTGATTGCTTTTGCTGAATTGCGCGATCGTAGTCCTGATTTTCAGATTTTGGTGCATATTGATGAGCGATCAAGTAGCTTTTTTGCACTCGGTTTAGCGAAAGTCCAAAAAGCTCCTGTTGCCCTGCTCTGCACATCAGGAACTGCGGCGGCAAATTACTATCCTGCAATTATTGAAGCCTATTACAGTCAGATTCCACTTATTGTCTTGACCGCCGATCGCCCCCCAGAA
>JANNDZ010000553.1:0-1902 GCA_031378395.1 Pseudanabaena sp. OTE_75_metabat_487_sub | reverse complement strand
AAATGTTAGAACTTGCTCAACTGTCAGGGCAAAGCCATCAACTACCGTCGATAAAATAGCCATATCGCCTGTAAAAATTTTGTCCTCATATTGCCCATCCACCCATAGACATATAGTTATTTGCCGCATTTCTGGATCGATAATCCAATATTCATTAATGCCTCTAGCTGCATACTCTGTGCGTTTATAACGATAGTCGTGATCGCGATTTTCTTGCCCAGGGGAAACTACTTCTGCTACCAAAATAGGCGCTGGCATCTCTTGGGTAATTGTATTACTGCGCTGACCAGTCATAGCCGTAAGACCATCTTCACTGAGCACAACTAAATCAGGTAGTCTTACCTTTGCCCTTCTACCACTAACTACAATCTCAATGTCCTTATGGCAAATTAGTGCTAGGGGAAAATGTTTTGCAAATTCAAACATTAGCAGTTTTGCAATCTGGCAATTTAGCGGAGATTCGGTAGGCACTTTGACTAATTCTCCGTTTACAAGCTCATAGCGATCGTCTGTACCATCGTCGTAACTGAGATAGTCTTCTATGGTCAGCAGTTTAGAGTGGCTAGCTGTTGCCAAAGTCATAATTCAGATCCTCTATTACGCATGACAGGATTGTCTCAAATTCAATTTACTAAAGAACCAATTTTTTATGGTGCGGCTTTGCCGCACCATAAAAAATTGGTTCTTTAGTTGTATGCGATCGCTAACAAATTTACCGCACGTTGTCTTGCTTTTCCCTATAATAATCGCATCTGTATTAGGGAATAGTCATGGGCATTCTTAACTCAATGTTTGCAAAACTGAAAAACCCTCAACAGGGGACAGGGAATGATCCAGGTGTGCAGACAATTCAAACTACTAGCAATGCTCAACCACCATCTGTCCCAAAACCCAGTGCGACAATGCAGCGCTATACTCAACTAGAGTCAGAAGTAATGAAATCTCAGACTCTGCAAACTGAAGCTCTTGATACGACCCAGAAATCTGGTGGTTTTAAAAAATTTGGTCAAAGGCTAATTTGGATCGGTGTTTTGGTGGGGATTCCTGTCGGCATTATTTATGTAGCGAATCTGCCCTATCCAGTGATTCGCCAGCCTGTGTCAAAGGTAGCTCCACTTTTGCTATTGCCAAGTAACATGGCAGTCGATACAAATTTTAAACAAGGACAAGCAAGTGTTGAACAAGCAAGACAATTAATCGAATCTCCCACTAGTGCCGCCGATCTAGATCGAGGTGAAATCAAACTTAAGGAAGGTAAAACAGCTCTAGATGCAATCCCTTTGTGGTACATCGCTGATTGGGCAGACTATTCGAGAGGAAGTTACGGTGGTTGGGGCTATGATTGGCGATTTACACCTGCGGGATTGCAATCGGCGCGGATTAAGGCGGGACAGCTAGAGGCAAAAGTATTTCAAGAAAAAAATGCTCAAATTGCGTTAACTGGTGCTGAGCAAGACATAACTATGGCAAAGACTGTATTTCAGCAAGCCGCGAAACCGACAGATAAAAAAGTGGCAGTTCAAAACTGGCAAGCAGCGATCGATCGCTTAGCACAGATTCCACCACAAACGATGGCGGGACGCAGGGCACAGCAGTTAATCAGTACTTCAACTAGGGATTTAAAGGAGGTGGGTGGACTTGCCGCAGGTAATGAAAAATCCTTGTCATTGATTAGTGCTGCCGAAGGATTTGCTAAAAAAGCGGCTGAATCTGGTCGTAATCCTCCCCACTCAAGCGCCCGCTGGACTGAAATTGAAACAATGTGGCAAGAGGCTATTAACCGTTTACAAAGCATTCCTGCTAATGATATTCAGGGTTATACTGAAGCCCAAAGGCAGCTAGCAGAATATCGATCTAGTCTGTCGGAAGTGAAAGTGCGTCTCAAAAATGAACAGGAGTCTG
>JANNDZ010000500.1:0-2393 GCA_031378395.1 Pseudanabaena sp. OTE_75_metabat_487_sub | reverse complement strand
CTGTTTTATTTCCTTCTGTTCTTTGGTTGAAACTTCTCAGGCATCTCCAAATTAGTGCCGATATTGCTGCTCGTCATGGCTTTGAAATTATTCTCAAACCTATTCCCACTTAACTCTTTCAGGAATGGTGCAAGATCTAAGTTAGCCTTATAGTCATGGGGTATTTTAGCAACTAGATCTTGAAGATGATATTTACCGCGAATTTTGCGAATAGGCTTGATGACGAGTTGATCTTTTGTGGTAGTAATCTGTAGCTCATCACCAACCAAAATATTTGCCTCAGCTAAAACTTGCTTACTGAGTCTAATTCCTTGACTATTACCCCATTTCTGAACCTTAACCAACATAACTTCTGGTGATTATTCTTGCTGTAATCGTATAGCCTAAGTATAGTCTAGAACCTTAGAATTTCAGGTAGTCCTAAACAAGTAAGGATCTCTACAAGTCTTTTCGTAGATGAACTTGAGAGATTTCACTTCTTGAGAAATCTCTCAAGTATGACGATTAAGTCGGCTTTAATAACCGATGAATCGACGGTATAACTTAATCTGCCAGCCTACTTACGATAAATACTTGCATCTGATATTTTTGAGGATAAGTTATGTATTCCTTGCCTCAAGAGCTCTCCAGAGATCCTTACTTGTTTAGGACTACCGATTTTTGAATGGCGATCTCAATCTGTCTCAAAATTTAGAGAATACTTAGTATAATGTTAAACTTAGGTAGTCCTAGAAAGGAAAGGAGCGCTTTTGTAATGTTTTACCTGTAGCTTAGAGTCAGAAATGATCTTATTTTTTTAATATTGATGAACGTCCTTTCTTTTTTAGGACTACCCAAATACAATCTGCTGAGCAATTTCTAAAAAGTGTTGGTTACTATCCACACTAATTCCACGCTAATAAAGAGGCATAACAAATTACTGGTTTTTAGAGAGTGAATGTGAAATTTTTAACTAACATTCCTGGAACGAGAATACCGCCAAGCGATCGCGTTTCATAGGTTCCTGTATTTGGAATAAATTCTCGGAAATCGGTAAAAGCTTCAAGCTTTTCACCAAGAAAGTCATAGATACTATCATCGAAGCGCAGATTTTCAATTGGAGCGATAAATTCACCATTCTCAACCCAGAAACAAGCATAGCGAGTCATACCAGTGATTCTGCCACCACTGCGATCGCTCCAATTTAGATAATGTAAATTAGATAGATAGAGTCCCGTATCTAATTGTTTAAGAATGTCAGACTCAGCTAAACTTCCTGCGGTAACTTCAGGTGATCGCATCGACTCGCCTTCATCAGCACCATTAGCGACCTTGCCATATTCCTTCGCACTGCGCGAACTCACCAATGTATTAGCCAACTTCCCTTCAGCAATCACAGATAAATATTCTGGAGCTACTTCTCCTAAATCGTTAAAACGAGGTACATTCCCATAGGTAAAGTTTTCACTGATAGATAGCAATGGTGAGAGAGTTCTTTCTTGATTTTTTAATTTCAAAAGAGCGCTACTACTCTGCTGCAAACCTGATTCTCCTGCACTCCATGCCAAAAAGCCCAATAGCTCAGATGAAGCCGCAGGTGCAAAATAAGTGCGATATTGTCCCCTTTCTACAGTCATGCTTGTTTTTTGCAACGCGATTAATTGTTGCTGAGAGCGATTAATCTGCAATTTATATGCCTCTGCTTGCCAATCTTTGCCAGCATAAATACCCTTAACCGCTTTTTCGCCTGAGTCAATCTGGACAAACATCGAATAATCAACAAAAAAAGAATCCGTTGCAAACCAATGTCTTTGACCTGCGGAGTTAGCATTAGCCCGAATTACCGAACCTGATGCATAGAAACCTGTAAAATCAACATTATTCACTGGCGCGAGAATTGTCGCGATCGCCTCCTCTGGATTTAACAAAGCACCTTGATAAACCTCACGACTTGAGCCTTGGTTTTCAGGAAGGACTAGATAAGGGTTCTCAGGAATTTGCGCAACTTCTTGCCTGAGATAATCGAGATTAGCGATCGCGTAAGCCATATCAATTTTGCGATCGCCTGTAAACGGAAACTTGGCATATGCTTCTCGCTGATTATAAATCAGTAAAATGGTTACGTTCCCATCGGCGACCACCCCTGACTGTCTGACTTTTGCCTTGTTAAATCTAGTGAATTGGCTACGCTCACTCTCTAAATTAATAGTTAGATATTCTCCATTGTGCAGACTATCAATCAAGAGATTGGCAAGTTGATAAAATGATTCTTCTAGTGCTTGTTCTTCTAGATGTCTGCTCATCAAAACTTAACTCCTAATAAATACATCGACATAATTAAAACCGAGAACTAAAAACTGTACCGCCCGCGCAGCGGGCGGTACAGTTTTTAGTATAGGCGTTGCTTTGCGCCG
>JANNDZ010000414.1:0-1898 GCA_031378395.1 Pseudanabaena sp. OTE_75_metabat_487_sub | reverse complement strand
TTTTATCACTTTATGCCAAATATATTAAATATCCCATAAAGTGCTTTTGGATTTATTTATTTCTTGCAAGTCCCTTAATTAAATTATCATTCCTAAGTAATTAGCTATATTAGTTTTTGCCTAAGTTAATCCCAAACAAATTATTTAAGCGATCGCGTACCCATGTCAGTGCAGCGTATTGCGATCGCTGCAATTCTTCTTCATTCAATAATCCGAGACTGATTAAAACCTGTTGACGTTCTGATAATTTCACAGCGATTTGTTCGCCTAACTCCTTGTGCTCATTTAAAAGTCTTTGTAATTGTTGACGCTCAACCACAAAAAGTACCGTATTAACTACTAAAGCTCGGACAGTTGCAGTCCGAGGCGTACCAGTCAGTAGAGATATTTCACCAAAAAACTCACCCTCCCTTAAAGTCGCTATCGTCTGATTATTCTTTTCAGAAAAAATTTCTACTGCCCCAGACAAAATGATATAGAATTCCTCGCTAGGCTCGCCTTCACGGCAAATCACTTCGCCTACATCAATATATTTACGATAACCCCTTGCAATTAACGCAAATAGTTCTACTTCTGTACTTCTTTCAAAATAGGATATTCTTCGCAATAAATCGCGCAGACTGCTAGTGTCTATTTCACTACTAGTAGAAGGTGTTTTATAACTTGTCTGTTTTGTATTTTGCTGTATATATTCATCGTCTTCTGGAGCTGTTGCAGTAACAATTTGACTAAGCACTTTAGGGTTGTGCAGGATTAGTTCTCTTGTTGGGAAAGGAATTCTAATGCCTTTAGCTCTAAACTCATAGGCAATCCGAAAATTAATAGAACTCCGAATTGGTTCGTTGGCATCAGGATCATCAATCCAGACCAATAGCTCAAACTCCAGCGATTCTTTCCCAAATGACTTGAGCCAAACTTCTGGTGGTGGGTTAGATAGAACATGGGGCTCATGGCGAGCCGCAGTTAGCAAGGTTTCAGTTAAGACTAATAGATCTGTGTCATAAGCAACATTAACGGGGATATGAATTCGGCAAGTATGTCCTTCATAACTCCAGTTGACGGTATTGTTCTCGATAAACCTTTGATTGGGCACAATCACAAATAGGTCATCTTCAGTACGAATAATGGTGGAGCGAATGGAAATTTTTTCAATTGTGCCTTTGAGTTCTCCAATTTCGATGTAATCACCAACTTTGATTGTCTGCTCGAATAGCAAGACTAGTCCGCTAATAAAGTTACTGGCAATATTTTGTAAACCGAAGCCGAGCCCAATTCCTACTACCCCTGCAATGACAGCTAAGGAACTAAGATTAATTCCCGCTGTTTGTAAAATGATCACGCTACTTAGGGTGATCAATACATATTTGATAAATACGGTAATCGCTTCTTGTAATCCGCGATTAATGCGAAGTCGATTTAAGAGCGATCGCCGAATGATTTCGCTAATAAGTTTAGATACAAAAAAAGCTAGGATAATTAGTCCTAGTAAAGAGGCGATTGTCGCGATCGAAAACTTAGTACCTCCTATATCTAAAATTTGGGCTGTGAAGATTTCATACAGTTTTGTTAATAAAACATCCATCTTTTCGTCTATTTCTCCACAACTCAAGCCAAAGTAAGTTTAGACAATATTGCCTTGCGATATTGTCTAAACTTACTCATAACCTAATGATTTTCAAACCGCTATATAGCTTCTTACTATCAAATATAGCTTAAGGACATAAAACCCAAAAGACGAGCATCGGTGCGAAGCGCCGCCGCTTTTTTAGAAAGTAAAAAGGGATGCTTCGGACCCTTTTTACTTTCTAAGCATTTTGTAGACGACTGTAGCAGTCGCAGTTGGTATTTCTGATTGTTTAAGATTACTGTTGATCTTGCCTAAGCCATCCTCAGTGCCA
>JANNDZ010000375.1:0-3489 GCA_031378395.1 Pseudanabaena sp. OTE_75_metabat_487_sub | reverse complement strand
GAATTAATGAGCTGATGAATTCTTGAGAAGGGCAAGTTCCGATTACGGAAATGCGATCACTAAGACAGATGGCTACACCTTGAGCATTAACCAAATCCAACAAATTCTCTACGCCTTGGGAAAATATGTGGTTGATAGATTTCGCGCTGAGGATATTCTGTTTTAATGCAGCTTGAACGATCCTGACTTTTTCTTGAGCATTCTTTAACTCTTGCTCATATCTGCTGACGATTTCGATGGAAATAACTTGTGCCAAAAACTCACAGGCTTTTCTGGCTTCAAAGTCAATGTATCGAGGGGAAAAGTGATGGCAGGCAATTAATCCGCATAATTTGCCAGCATTAATCAAAGAGATACTGAAAGAAGCCGAAACCCCCATCTTTTGTAAATACTTAATGTGAATTGGGGAAACACTTCTCAATGTACTGAAGCTAAGATCGATTGGTTCCTGAGTAATTGGATTATTTAATGGAGCAATTGGAACAGGATGAGAATTAACATCAACTATTTGACGTAGCCAGTTCTTATAGTAGAGCTTTCGCGCAAGTTCAGGAATATCATCAGCAGGAAAATGTAATCCTAAAAAGGATTCTACTTGTTCATCCTTAGCCTCAGCGATGACAATCCCGCTATTATCTGGCTCAAATCGATAGATCATTACGCGATCGCATTGAGTTATTTTGCGAATTCCCTGAACCAGCAAGCCCGACATTTCGGCAAAGTCTTTAGCCAGTCTGACATTAGCTGCCGCAGATCTAGCCAAATGATAAAAACCGAGGCTAGAATCACTATCCGTGGATAAAGGTTCTAATTCTAAAATTAGTAATCCATCAGAGCGATGCATTATCCCTTGAAATAAATACTCCTTATTCTCGATTTGGATAGTTATTTTCGTTGGATTAAATATTTCCAAATCTTTTTGAGAAAGAAAGGAGACTAAGTTGTCAATCTGAGATTTTGGAAACAGAGCACTTAAATGCTTCTCAATCAATGAACTAGCTGGAATATTGAAAAAGTCAATTGTGTTATCACTAATCTGAGCGATTGTCAGATCTAACTCGTTGATCCCTATCAAGATGCCATGCGACTGAATATGACCCAACAGATGAATCTGCTCTTGATCGCAATTTCCACAACCAAATGGGTTTGAAACGTTTGGTGATATAGATTGTAATACTGCCATTTCCTACTCTTACCGCCTATACTCTTTCACACACAATTAAGATCATTTACGTCCATGAATATTATAGACACAGGCGTATGTGAAAGCTATAAATTCATGTATCTAGGTTATTAATGAAAAACCGCTATGACTGAAGATAGTGAAGCATGAGCGATGGTAATGATTAGCATGACTATCTAAATTTTTAACTTTTTTCTGAAAATCATAGACAAAACATCACACATAGAGTTATGATTGCTAATCGTGACTAAAAACAGAAACTAAGCGAAATAAACCAATGTGTTTCCTTCCTTAAGTCTGAGTCACGCTTTGGTATAGCGACATAAAGAAAGTCAAAAGTCTTTTAAACCTATAACAACCAACCCAAGAGATTGAGTTTCTCACGTCTAGTAGTTTGACTAGATATCTTCTGTAAGTCGTCTCGAAGTCCGTTAAACAGCCTTCAAAACCAATACTTCTTACTAAGATCGAAACCGATCTCTTTTGAGCCTGTCAAAAATCGGCAGAAATATTCTGCGCGAAAATTTGAAGTCAAGCAAGCGGAGCTAATTTTAATGACTGTCGGAATTCTCGGCACAAAACTTGGGATGACCCAAGTATTCGATTCGGATGGCAACGCTGTTCCTGTAACCGTTGTCTTAGCAGGTCCCTGCACAATCACACAAGTCAAAACCGAGACCAAAGAAGGCTACAAAGCCATTCAAATTGGCTATGGTAAGACCCGCGAAAAGCTTCTTAGCAAGCCAGAACTGGGACATTTGAAAGTCTCAGGCGCTGAACCTGTTAAGCATCTTCGTGAGTACCGTCTTGAAAATGTTAGTGATTTCACTATTGGTCAGACTCTAGACGTAAGTCAGTTCAAGGATGGCGACATCGTTGACGTGATTGGAACTAGCATCGGTAAAGGTTTTGCTGGTTACCAAAAGCGCCACAACTTTGCTCGCGGTCCAATGGCTCACGGTTCTAAGAACCACAGGCAACCTGGTTCGACTGGAGCAGGTACAACCCCTGGTCGTGTATACCCAGGTAAGCGCATGGCTGGTCGTCTTGGCGGTAAGCAAATCACCGTGAAGAAGCTAATTATAGTCAAAGTCGATGCAGCGAACAATGTGTTGCTAATTAAAGGAGCAGTCCCTGGTAAGCCCGGCGCATTGCTTAACGTCATTCCTACCGTAATTATCGGCAAGGCGAAATAAGGACTAAGTAGTTTGTTCGTGAGATCGAGAGAATATAAGTTATGCCTACAGTAATAGATTGGACAGGGAATGAAGTCGGCGAAGTAAACCTTGAGTTGCGTGTTGCCAAAGAAGCAAGTGCAAAAGGTTTAGTTCATCGCGCCCTCGTCAGACAGTTAGCTAATGCCCGTCAAGGCACAGCCAGCAGCAAGACTCGCGCTGAAGTCCGTGGTGGTGGTCGTAAGCCTTTTAGACAGAAGGGTACTGGTCGCGCCCGTGCTGGTTCGACTAGATCCCCACTCACTCGTGGTGGCGGTGCAATTTTTGGACCTAAGCCTAGAGACTACGAAACCAAGATGAACCGCAAGGAACGTCGTCTTGCCCTTCGTACCGCATTTATCGGTCGTACCGCAGATTTGATTATTGTTGAAGATTTTGCCGTCAACCTTGCTCAGCCCAAGACTAAGGAATTATGTCAAGCTCTTGAGCGTTGGGGTGTCACCGTTGGTAAAAAGACTCTGATCATCACCGATCGCAAAGAAGCAAACATCGTGTTATCTGCGCGCAACATTCAAAACTTGCAACTGATCGCTGCCGATCAGCTCAACATGTTCGACATTCTCAATTCTGAAAAGATTGTGGCAACCCGCTCAGCGATCGCCAAGATTCATGAAGTATATGGTGGCGATGCAAAGTTGGTAACTGAGATCGTAACCACGGTCGAAGACGCAGAATAACGGAATCTAAGTAGAAGAAAGAAACAACATGGCTAAGATCCCCACCGAATTCGATCCCCGTCGCTTGCCCGACATCATTCGTCGCCCTTTGCTCAATGAAAAGGCAACCCGACAACTAGAAAGCAACAAATACACATTTGATGTTTTTCATGATGCTACTAAGCCTGAGATCAAGGCAGCTATCGAAAGCCTCTTCTCAGTTACGGTCAAAAAAGTGAACACCCATAACCCACCCGCACAAGCGCGTCGGATTGGTAAGTTCGCAGGCAAACGCGCTCAAATCAAAAGAGCGATCGTCACCCTCGCAGAAGGCAGCAAAATCGATTTGTTCCCCGATGTGTAAGCAATAGCTTTTTACAAAAAAGGCAAAATCAGAGAACTGTTCTTTAACAAA
>JANNDZ010000374.1:0-9649 GCA_031378395.1 Pseudanabaena sp. OTE_75_metabat_487_sub | reverse complement strand
CGATCGCTATATTTGGGATTGGGAGACAAAATCTTGCAAAATAGTCCGAACTTGCTCGCGAAATTCTTGGATATCGTCAGATTTGAGCGGCTTGCTTAAAAATCGACAATTTGCCCATTTTGCACGAAAGTTGTTGGTAATAGTATTCTCAGATGTAACTAGAACTAGAGGGATGCTTGCCAATGATGGCTGACGGCGAATTTGTTTAATTAGGTCAAACCCATTTAAGTTAGGCATATTGATATCCATAAATACAATATCGGGTTTTTCTGACAGCATTTGCCTAGTGGCGTTAGCAGAGTCATTGACTAGGCTTAGCTGATAGCCCCAGCTTGTTATTAAATTGCCAAATTGCTTAAGTAACAAAGGAGAGTCGTCAACAATCATCACTTTAGGTTGAGATCGCTTTTCCTGTATTTGATCAAGATCTAAATCTTCATTAGCTTCTGATGCGTTTAATGCTAATGGCAAGATAGCAATGGTGCGATTTTCCGCAAGTTTATCGAGCTTAAGAGCGGTGCGAGTAATGTGTTGTTGAAACCAATCGGCAATTTCACTAATTCGATATTTGCCGTTTGTAACTTGAGTAAACAAAGGGAATTGCGCGATTTCACATTCAGAATCTAGTAGTTGCACCATTTGATAGGGATGATGCACATAAGTAAAAGTGCGCCATTGCCTAGTTACTTTGATGATCGCTTTTTCGAGGTCGTTGATTTGCCAGATCGGCAAAATAATTGGACTATCTAATACCAAAGGATTCCATAGCATAGAAAACTTTTTTTCCAAGGAAATTGCTAAGAGGTTTTCTAATAATATTTCCTTGAAAATAATTAGGCAGTTTTCGCGATCTTGGGCATAAAGTTTACCTAACAGTTTACAAGTCTCAATGATATTAAGAGGCTTGCTGGTAGTACTAGGCAGAATATCCTGTAGAAACTGAACTTTTTGGATTTGCAATTTGCGTCTTAGCGTTGACAAAAAATTACTTTCATAATCAATGAAAGCGATTCTCCCACGATGAATAAAGATTTTCCAGCTCAAATGAGGAGACTCAATATTGACTATTCCTGTATGATTCTTAAGTAATTTCAGCATCGCCATCAGACTGCCATAAGTCAAGTCAGGGATGATTTCATCAACTGGAATGATACTGATGGATTTGGAGGGTGTTTGAATGACGCTTTTTTCTTTTGGGAGATCGGAAGCGTCGTGCTCTTGTAAAGTCTGCGTCATTGCCAAGTTAAGGTAAGTAAGACTTGATTTATTTCAAATGAATTTCGGATGATTAGCGATCGCAGATTAAAAGTTTTATGCCTGCATGGACACCCTGGAAATAGCGAAGCAATGCAGATATTCGCTCAATACTTTGATGCTCAAGGTATTAGGGCGATCGCGCCAGATTTGCGTGGTTATGGAAATTGTAAGGCAACTGTGAGCTTCACAATGTTAGATCACATACAAGATCTCTGGGATCTTTTGGAAAGCGATCTCCAATCTGAGCAGCAAGATTTTTTAAACGAGCATCAAGAAACAGAATATCTGATTTTAGGATGGTCTCTAGGTGGAATTTTGGCGATAGAGTTGGCGCTGCGAGCTGCTGAGCGGCAAAATGCATCTCAAAATAACTTAGCTCCTAAGATTGTAGGCTTGATTTTAATTGCCACCGCCGCTAAGCCGCGCAGTAGTTTGCCAAATGTTGCTTGGTGGGAGTATGCAAATTTAGCGATCGCAGTGGCTTTGCATTGGATTGTGCCAAAGCAGCGCTGGCATATTGAGTGGTTTGGTAAGCGATCGCTAATTAAATATTTAATCCAGCAGCATACGCAAGTTGCCTATGATCAGATTTCTCATATTGGGGCAAGAGCCTATTTGCAAACTTCGCGCTATGCTCAACAAGCCTTAACGCAAGCATTGAGACAGGGATACGATCGCACTGGTGATTTAGCTAAAATCCAAATCCCCTGTCTTGCGATCGCCGCCGAGCAAGATCGGCATATCACAGCAGCATCAACCTTAGAAACTGCAAAATTATTGCCTAATTGTGAATTTATCTCTTACCCAAATACCGCCCATTTATTGCCTTGGGAAATAGGCGATCGCTTACTAGCAGATATTGATGCATGGTGCGATCGGCATTTATGATAAGGAAAGCGTCACTAAGTGCCACTTTCCTTATCACAATAAACTTATTATGTTTCCCCAAAAATTTCTGACGCGAATGGCGCAAACCCATCAGCTTTCTGCCGATCAGGAAAGTGTTTTCCTATTACGATTTGGGGAAAATCGTGAGGATCGTGAAGTTGCTAGTTTTTTAGGCATTTCTGAAGAAGCCTATCGCAAGCGGATGGGAGAAATTTATCGGAAGTTTGACATCAGTGGAAAAGGTCCTGGTAAAAATAATCGCCTCTTACATATTTTGCAAAATTTTTTAGATGCAGAAACCAGTTCGCAAACCAATTTGCAAAATGAGCAAAACCTTCTTCTTGCCAACCAATCTGCATCTCGTCAAGGTGTAGCCTCGGATATCAACATTGAAGAACTGGTACAGCAACTACGCGATCGCAGCCGTCAGATTATCCAAGAGCGCTGTGCCACCATGCGAGTGTTGGACATGTCGCATCCAATAGATCTCGAAAATATTTATACTGGAACAGATGTTCTCGAAAAAATTACCAGCCGCCGTCGTTTGGGAATTGCCGATTTGTTGGCTACTTATCATGGACGCGATCGCATTGAGATGGGACTCCTCAATGAAGATCGTATTTCTAGTATGGAAGCTCTAAATCGCTACAGCAAACTGATGCTGCTCGGCAAACCAGGGGCAGGCAAAACGACTCTGTTAAAGTATACGGCTCTGAAATGTTCACAAGGCGATATTTTTATTAATTTAGTCCCAATTTTTGTGGTTTTGCGTCAGTATGCAGGTGCAGAATCTCAGCCTAGGTTATTAGACTATATCTCTCAAGACTTTTACGCTTATAACATTGGTGATGAGACAAATGTTAAACAGCTTTTACGACAAGGTCGCGCCATTCTATTTTTAGATGGACTGGACGAAGTTCGCGAAAATGATTTGCACCGTGTTCTCGAAGATTTACAGAGTTTTTCAGAGCAGTATTATACTAATCGTTTTGTGATTACCAGTCGATTGGGATCGCAAGAATATGTATTTGAGAAGTTCACAGAAGTTGAGGTTGCGAACTTCCAACCATTGCAGATTTCGCAATTTGCTCAGCGTTGGTTTTTTAATAACTCCCGACATAGGGAACTGTTTTTGCGAAAAGTAGAAGACAATCGTCCTATTCAAGAATTGGCTACTAATCCTTTACTGCTGACTCTATTGTGTTTAGTGTTCGATGAATTTGGTGATTTCCCAACTAACCGTTCAGAACTCTATCGCGAAGGATTAGATGTACTGCTTAAAAAATGGGATGCCAAACGGAATATCGAACGGCATCAAATTTATAAAAATTTGTCGATGCAACGTAAGGAAGATTTGTTGGCACAGGTTGCTTGTACTACATTTTATCAAGGAGATTACTTTTTTCGCCAAGTCGATCTGGAAAGCTATATTACTGAATATATTCGTAATTTACCAAAAGCACATACCGATGAGGAGGCTTTGCAACTCGATAGCGCAGAAATTATCAAGGCCATTGAATCACAACATGGATTGTTTGTAGAAAGAGCTAAAGGAATTTATTCTTTTTCTCATTTGACTTTTCATGAATATCTAGCAGCGCGTGAGCTAGTTTATAATGGCGACCAAGATACGTTGACATTGCTGGCGAGTAAAATCACCGATCCACGTTGGCATGATATTTTGCGCCTAGCCGTCGGTATGATGCGCTCGGCTGACGAGTTATTACTGTTGATGAAGGAACATTGCGATCGCTTGTTAGCTAAAGATCGGCAATTACAAAGTTTGTTGCAATGGGTGAACCAAAAAGCAGAATCAGTTCAAGTGACCGATCGCATTCAATCGGTACGCGCTTTCTATCTAACTCTTGGACGTGCGATCGCCCAAAGTTCTTCCCTCAATTTGGCTAATGTCTTAACACGTAGCCTCGTCCTAGATCTTGATCTCTGTCAAAATCGCAATCTCAATATTGATCTCGCTTTTGATCTGGCAAGGGCACTAGAAACTAAAGATGGGGAAGATCTGGGACTTGATTTAGAACTAGATCTTAGTCTTGCTCTGGAATACGCTCAAGAAGCAGTCGATCCGCTATTGGCTGATGCATTAACTGAACTAATTGAAGCTTGTCCTGAAGATGCGGATAGCGAGATCAAATGGGAGGATTGGGCTAATAACCTGCGTCAACAAACGATTAGCCATCGTAATATTGGTCAAATTTGGAATCTCACTCCCCATCAACTTGAGCATTTACGTCAATACTGTAATGCCAATCGTCTATTAGTTGAATGTCTCGAAAGTGATTGCTATGTGCGTCAACCTGTTAGAAAAGCGATCGAGCAAAGTTTGCTATTACCCACAACACAATTAATTAGCCTGTAAAATCTGTGCTGCTGTCAACTTTAAATCGGCAAATATGATGGAAGCGATCGCTTGTTCACCTTCATAGACTTTCTCCTCGTAGAAGCCATCCACCCATTCCAATACTGTTACACGTCCCAAAATCGGATCAACGATCCAATATTCTGCAATCCCTCGCACCGCATATTCCGATCGCTTATAGCGATAATCACGACTACTTTGATTGGGGCTAACCACCTCAACGACTAACAACGGCGGGGGCATTTCTGACATGATTGTGGAGCGCTTTGCCCCCTCTATTGCGATCGCTAATTCCTCAGAAAACACGATCAAATCAGGCACGCGCAACCGTGAGCCAGTGGTGACAATTTCTGTCTTCATCGATAACCGATAGGCAGGAACGCCCTGTTGCAAAAAACAAGCAAACAGAAAAGATGCAATCCGTCGATTGATTTCACTTTCAGCCGTCATTAAGATTAACTCTCCATCTTCAAACTCGTACATATCATCAGTGCCATCATCATAGTTAAAGAACTCCTCAAGAGTCATGGCAGAAGATGTCGCTTTCTCTAATGTGTCTAATGTGATTGTCATAATCGGCTTACCTGCTAGTAACAAAATCAATTAGCTTTTTCTATTGTGCCAAAAAAAGAGGCGGCACGAAGCACCACGTTTTTTGTATCAACAATTCTGAAACTATTTTTAAGATATACAGCGCCGTAGGCGCTGTATATCTTAAAAATAGATTTGATTAAAGTTCGCCGTTGGCGAACTTTAATCAAAACTATTTTTTATACAGGAGAATTGCTACTTTTTTAGAGTGCGGCTAGCAAAGCTTCTCCCATGTCGATGCAGCCCAATCTTTCGCAACCATCTGCCATGATGTCGCCTGTACGTTTGCCTGAATCGAGAACCTTATTCACAGCCATCTCGATCGCATCGGCAGCCTCCACTTCATTAAAGGCATAGCGCAACATCATCGCCGCACTTAAGACTTGAGCCAAAGGATTTGCCAAATCTTTACCAGCAATATCAGGAGCGGAACCATGTACAGGCTCAAACACACCAGGTTTTCCTGCTTCCCCGAGGCTAGCCGATGGCAACATGCCAATGCTACCTGTTAGCATTGCCGCAGCATCAGAGAGAATATCGCCAAATAGATTGCTGGTTAGGATGACATCAAACTGTTTAGGATTGCGAATGATCTGCATGGCGGCATTATCCACATACATATGTGATAGCTTCACGTCAGGATATTCACTGGAAATACTAGTCACGCGATCGCGCCATAGCTGCGACACTTCCAAGACATTGGATTTATCAACGGAGCAAACAGAACCACGACGTTTTTGAGCAGCCTCAAAGCCAACTCTGGCAATGCGATCAATTTCTGGCTCGGTATAAACCATCGTATTAAAGCCACGACGCACCCCATTTTCATCGGTAACAATTCCCTTGGGGTTCCCAAAATAAATGCCACCTGTAAGTTCACGCACTACCAAAATATCTACGCCTTCAATCACTTCACGTTTCAAGGTCGAGGCATCAATTAATTGGGGCAAAATCTGAGCAGGTCGTAGATTGGCAAATAAGCCCATCCCACCACGTAAGCCTAGTAAAGCTTGTTCGGGGCGCAAATTTGATGGCATTGTGTCCCACTTTTCGCCACCAACTGCAGCTAGCAAAACGGCATCACTATTTTTGCAAAGCTGCAAAGTTTCTTCAGGCAAAGGATGTCCCGTTGCATCGATCGCAGCACCACCAACTAGAGCTGTCTCGAAGGCAAAGGTAATCCCAAATTTGGGTGCGATCGCCTGTAGCACCGCCACCGCCACCTTCATAATTTCGGGACCAATCCCGTCCCCAGGGAGAAGGGTGATTTTATAGTTTTTAGACATTACAACAAATATTAAAGACAGATCTTCTAAAATAACATTTACGCGAGTTAGATAACCGCCCTTTATGACTTTGTAAGAAATGCGATGCCTCTAAATAGGATATTTGCAGGAAAAATTTGATCGATTGAATGCAGCTAAATTTCTATCAAATCCCTCAAAAAATCTACTAAGGATTTAATAGCAGGAATCTGCTGCATAGTACTGTCATTAATCCATTTATCACCAGCAATGCTTGGGGTATTTGCTTGACCAGGTTTAAGGACACTCACTACCGTTGCTATAGTCGCTTTATCCTTATCAAATCTCTTCCATTTTATCTCAGAGAACTGATTGATATAATGCTTGGCTCTTTGCATATAAACTGGATAAGCAATCTCACCACACTTACAGAGCAATGTATCTAATACTCCCTGATCTGAATTATTAGGTAGTATATATATCCCTAGATTTGGTGAACCTTTAATCACAGCGCCAGCTTCATCAGGAAAGTTTGGAAAATATTCTTGAAGTCCATCACAATAGTACTTAGAAATTTCGTCAGGTGTTTTGTTGTCTGCATCAGCAACTATCGCAAAAGCTGAAAAATCATTAGTATCAAGGTTAGATAGCTTATCAATTAGGTTTGATAGTAATTTACTGCCTTCCCCAACATAGATTGCGATCGATAAATCATCTTTATGTAAAATCGAAGGCATATCAAGTCTTGCGTAATAATTACCTTTCGCAGGGTATGTAGGAACAAATTTACTACGCCACAGAGGATCTAGTTCTGATTTTTGGTTCCACTCGGTAAAGCCTAATAATTTATACAAAACCCTCTTTAAGAAAGATTGATCGTGATTGCCTTCAACTCCTATCAACACATAGCGACGACTCACCAGCGAACCTCCTGACCTAAATTTTCTCTGAGACGCTTTAATCTACTCCAATCGTGTCTAACAACTTTTGTTTGATTTTCTTTTGGCTCAAGTCGATAAAGCACTAAATCAGAAGGATCTTCAGTAACCGCTAATAAAGCATCAACAGTTTCAAGACTATGGGTAGTTGCAAAGAGTTGTACATTTAGTTCTTTGCACCATTTTACTAACCATTGAAAAGAGTTTTGTAATGCTTCAGTATGGATTGTTGATTCTAGTTCATCAATCAATAAAATGCCTCCTTTTACACTTGCAAGTTTAAGAGCTATATGTAATAGTCTCCTTACACCATCTCCAAAAGAACTTACAGGAACTAGTCCAAGTTGTTTATGTTGAATGTAAATATCAGCACTAAAAGCAACGGAATCTGGTGGAACAAGAATCTCTATATCAGAGATATTTTGATCCATTTGATTTAATAAATTTAATACATCAGACTTAAAATTAGAAAAACTAGCCTCTGATAATAGTCGGATTTGGGCTACACTGGAGTGATGTGAGTCAGGAGTAACAGTAGATATCAATAAAGTGTACTCACTTTTAATATCATTTTGAGAAAGAAGATAATCATCCTCCCAAAGTTCATATGTCCTAACATACCCATGAGATTCTCTATCTAACAAATCTGATTTAGAATCATCTAATTCAATTCTTAAATTAAATCCTTTTCTAATTTGTAAGATATCTTCTCTCTCTTGCCGCGCCTCCTTTATATGCTCAGTAGATTGATAAATAAGTTGTTCCATTTTTGGGATTTTTTGCGTTGTTTTTTTTTGCAAAAACATACCTTCAATTTCTTCGTATACTGCTTTCAATTTCTTAACAGCAAATGTACCGTCTCCAGATATAAAAATATTACCTGCACGAGGCTTTGATTTAGTAAATAACCATCGTAACAATTCAAATATTGAAGTTCGGTCGGTGGTAAATGGATTTTCTCTTTGAGTTGCAGTAATTATCCAATTTCTTAAATCTAGTGGATCACAGTAAATCGATAAAGCTTCAAGAACGCTAGTTTTACCTGAATTATTAACACCAACAAGCAAATTAATTTGTCCGAGGTCTTTTAGCTCAAGCTCTTTTAGCCCTCGGAATTGATGAATTGTGATGTTTTCTAGATTTCTAGTAGTCATTGGCTTATTCTAGCGCAGCAATGCTTTTTTGATTTACGACTTTTTAAGAAATGCGATCGCTTCTACATGGGAGGTCTGCGGGAAGAAATCGATGGGTTGAATGCGGGTGATTTGATAGCGATCGCCTTCACACAATAATTTCAAATCTCGCGCTTGGGTAGCGGGATTGCAACTTACATAGACTAAGCGATCGGGGGCAGATTCACGCAGATATTTGATTACTTCAGGTTCGCAGCCCTTGCGTGGTGGATCGAGAATCACGATATCTGGTTGTAGATTGAGCGTACTGATTAATTCTTCGACTTTACCAGTATGAAAAACGACGTTGTCAATACCGTTGAGTTCAGCATTGAGTTTGCCTTGAGCCGTAGCCTGTGGCTGGATTTCGATTGCGATCGCCTGTTTGACTTGCTCCGCCAAAGGTAGTGCGATCGTGCCAATTCCCGCATAGGCATCTAGGAGGATTTCAGTTCCTTTTAGATCAAGTTCTGCTTCAATAATTTTTAGCATCTTTTCTGCTTGCTCAGTATAGACCTGAAAGAATGTATCGCCGCGCAAACGGAAAGTTAAACCTGCAAATTTCTCTAAGAGGTAATCTTTACCTGCAATGCAACGGCTTTCGCGTCCCATGATCGCATTGGTTTTGTCAGGATTGCAATTGAGAATTACACCCACTACTTTGTCATAGCGTTTCATCCAAGTTTGGGCAAATTCAATCAAGTTCGGGACATCCCAATCTCGCGTTACTAAAGTGATCAGAACCTCGCCTGTGTTTCTACCAATTCGTAGCCCTAGATGGCGCAATAGCCCTGTATGCGTCTTCTCATCATAGATTTCCCAACATTGATTATGAATATCGCGCTTAATCTCTTCTAACATCGGGTCGAGGCGGATATCTTGTGCTGGGCATTGATTGAGATTGACAATTTTATGAGTTCCCTTTTGATAATATCCCGCCTTAATATTGCCGTCACGTCCCGTTGCCAAAGGATAGGTAACTTTGTTTCGATAATGTAAACCTTCCTTAGCGCCCACAATCGGAGAAATAAGTGCTTCTAATTTCTCCGCATCAAAACCACCGATGCGCTGTAATGCTTGCAAGACAATATTTTGCTTAGTTCGCAACTGAGCAGGATAACTAACCGTTTGCCATTGACAACCGCCACATTTATCGGCAACGATGCATTTTGGGTAGACGCG
>JANNDZ010000343.1:0-6530 GCA_031378395.1 Pseudanabaena sp. OTE_75_metabat_487_sub | reverse complement strand
ACCAGAGGCAAGAGATTTTTTAAAAGTGTTGCAAAGCAACACTTTTAAAAAATCTCTTGCCGAATAAAAAAAGGTGGCGCGAATCGCCACCTTTTTTTATTGTTATAAATCACGATGGGTAAAAGCTTTGGCATTAGTCCCTGCGTAATCAGCAACAATGTGACCATTTCCTACAAGTCGATATTTATAAGTTACTAGCCCTTCCAAACCAACGGGACCACGTGGTGGCATCTTGTTGGTGCTGATGCCCACCTCTGCCCCAAAACCATAGCGGAAACCGTCAGCAAATCTGGTGGAGCAATTGTGGTACACACCAGCCGCATCGATATCACTCGTAAATATATTGGCGATCGCTTGATCTTCAGTGACGATCGCTTCAGTATGTTTAGAGCCGTAAGCAGTGATATGAGTCATTGCTTCTTCTAGCGAATCAATAATTTTGATGGACAAAATCAAATCACAATATTCCATTGACCAGTCTGATTCAGCAGCAGGATTGATCGCAATAATTTTTCGGGTGCGATCGCAACCTCTTAGTTCTACACCTTTTTCTTGTAAGGCAGCTAAAGCTAACGGTAAGAATTGGAGCGCGATCGCACTATGCACCAACATTGTTTCGATCGCATTACAAGCCGCTGGATATTGGGTTTTGCTATCAACTGCGATCGCCACTGCTTTGTCTAAATCTGCCGACTCATCTACATACAAATGGCAGACTCCATCCGCATGACCGAGAACGGGAATATGGGTATTGGTTTGGATATAGCGGACAAACTGATTGGAACCTCTAGGAATAATCAGATCGATGAGTTTATCCATTTTTAAGATTGCCAAAGTTTCGGCGCGGGTAGTCAATAGCTGCACCACATTTGGTGATACGCCGCCCTGTTTTGTGTATAGCTCTTCTAAAGCTTTATACATCACAAAAGCGATCGCTTCGCAGGAATGTACAGCTTCACTACCGCCTTTGAGAATTACGCCATTACCTGACTTAATACCTAATGCAGCAATTTGGGTAACAGCATCAGGACGCGCTTCAAAAATCACCCCAATTACACCCAAAGGACAAGACAAACGCTCTAATACCAGACCTGTATCTAGTTCACGATGAATTTGGCGATCGCTGATCGGATCATCAAGGCGGATTACATCGCGCACACCTGCGACCATGCTTTTCAGTTTATTTGCATCCAACTTGAGACGGGCAATCAAGGCGCTGGGCAATTTGTTCGCATTAGCAGCAGCGACATCCTTTTGATTGGCTGCCAAAATCATTTCAGCTTGTTGCTCCAAGGCGACTGCGATCGCTTCTAATGCAGTATTCTTCGCCTCGCGAGGCAATTTCGCCAAGGCGATCGCAGCGGTGCGAGTACGTTGGATCGACTCTAACAAATCTTGTGGCAAATCTATAGATACATTCCCAGACACGTTAATCTCTATTACTTTTCGTAGATTGAAATTTTAGAGTAAAAATTTAGTTTACCAAGACTAGCAAATCTCTACTATTTTTCTATCTTAATACCAAAACACAAGAGGAAATTGCCAATCAGCTTTATATATCCACAAGAACTGTCAAAAATCACATTGCCAATATTTTGAGTCAGCTAAATTTGCGAAACAGAACCCAGATTGCGATCTTAGTTATCTCGATGCTTAACTATTCGTAATTTATATCAATTCTAAGTTAATCGCTAAATTTCGCATAATGATCATCTTGACAAAATTAAGCCTGACATTCTAAAGTTCATATGATTAAACAATAAGTACAAGCTAAAATACATGGAATTATTGGGGGTTAATAGTGATTTGTCTGGGGGATCGACTCAATTATCGCCTTTATCAGCAGCATCCTTACAAGCTAATGTTATCGCCCCAAATTCCTATGGATTATCAGTCCAACCTAATTCTAATAGTCAGATAGCATCCATCCAGTTTGATGAGACTACAGGATGGCTAGCGATCGCAGGCAACGCAAACAACAACATCGTCAAACAGACGATAACTGGTAATGGCTATTACCAATTTGATATTGATGGAACCATATTTTCAAGCGATCGTAGTTCTGCATCATTTTGGCAAAGCCTAGATGGGGCAACCAGTACAAATGTGTTGGGGATTAACTTTGATGGTGGGCTAGGCGATGACACGTTGATCGTTGGTAGCCAAGAGCATATCAATAGTTTTGGAGTTATTGCCGACGATACCCTTAAGATTCAAGGCGAAGTACATAGCAAATCATTATTTTTCAAAGCCAAGGATATTATCAACCAAGGTTCAATTATGGCCAGTAATATTACGGCTGAGTTTAGCAATAGCTATACTGATAAAGCAGAAGCCAAAATTATTGCCAGCAATGGTGGGAATATTTTGTTGAATGGAGGTAAGACTGGCGATCTAGAGGCAACTGGTCAGTTTTTAGCAACAGGTGTTACGGGTGGGAAGATTGATTTTAGAGGGAAAACAGTAAATTTGAGAGGAGCAAATCTTGATGCTTCTGGGAAGAATGGTGGCGGGACTATTTTGATCGGCGGAGACTATCAAGGTGTTGATCCTACGGGTTTAGGAACTCTATCGAACGCTCAATTTAATTTTGTGGATAAGTTTTCCAGTATTAATGCTAATGCAGTTACTAGGGGAAATGGGGGCAAAGTCATTATCTGGTCAGATGTAGATACTGACTTTCGGGGCAATATTACAGCCCGTGGTGGATTGAAATCGGGAGATGGCGGATTTGTAGAAGTCTCGGGTAAACAGATCTTAAATTTTGTTGGTAATGTGGATGTAGGTGCTGCAAAGGGAAAGCAAGGTAGCATTCTGCTCGACCCTACTGATTTAATTATTGGTCCTGATGATGGCAATGACGAGACTTTTGATATTTCCGATCTTGTTAAAGCGGGGGGGCATTTGCTTCTAGACGCTACCAATGACATCATATTCAATACAGAAGTAAACTTTTTACCTATTCCTTTTGATGCTCTTCCTACTGAAGAAAATGCTGGTTCGCCAATTCCATCAAGTTTAACTTTAATAGCTGGAAATTCAGTGATTTTCAGGGAAGATATCAACACATTTGGTCGCGATCTCAAAATTACGGCATCTTTTATCAAAGCAGACGGACGAATTAGAACAAATGATTCACTTTCACCCACTGGAGGTGGCTATATCGAACTAGTTAGTCGTGGAGGTATCGATATCAAAGATATTTCTACTTCTAATGGCTTTAGTCAGGGAAATAGTATAAATCTTGAGGCAGGTACATTCATTGCTGTTGGACGGATTGATACTAGCGGTTTTTCTGGTGGGGACGTACGATTATCAGCAAATCAGGATATTACTTCATCAGACATAGTTACCTATTCTACTAATGGTAGCAGTGGCAATGTAAATATTAAGGCTAGTATTGGGGCTAAACTCGGCTCAATTATCACATATTCCAATGGAGATATCGGCAGGGGAGGTGCTGTAACCATAAATTCAGAGTATATCTTCATGAGTAGTATACTCTCTTCTTCTAATGGTGGTCTTGGCGGCAAAGTGACTCTCAAAGCAAATCAAGACATCATTCTGGGGTCGTATATTTCATCTAGTTCTGTGAGTGGGGATGCAGGAACTATCCAAGTAGTTAGTGCTAGTGGAAGTATTTCTGGGCAAGGATTGTCAGCAAATTCCAAGCAGGGTAATGGTGCGAATATTAGTCTCACGGCAAATCGATTAATTACTACAGGGTTAATTGACGCTGGTGCTAATGGCAATGGCAATGGGGGGAATATTAGGTTGTCTACATTTGGCGATATTTTAACTTCAACTATTGTTACTAATTCTAATGGCAATGGCAAAAGTGGCAATATCTCATTAGTAAGCTCTAATGGCAATATCAAGACCACAAATGACTCTCTTGCTACAGATGCAAGATATATCTTTGCGGGAGCGAATGGTGGAAATGCTGGCTCGGTAACTCTGAAAGCTTTTGGGGATATTGAGTCAGGGAGCATCATAACTTCGTCTCAATATGGCGAGGGTGGGAATATCAACATTGAGGCTGGTGGTGAGTCAATCAAAATTGTTAATTCGCTTTCACAAAATGGCACTGAATATAGTATCTATTCTGCTGGAGCAACTAAAAATGGCAGAATTACGATTAACCGCAAGTCTGGAGCGACTGGTACTTTCTTTGCAGTGGGTGATGATACTTACAATGGGACTAAGGGTGCGATCGGGGCTGGGAAGGATGTAAATGGCAAAGACAATAGCTTGTTGGCTACAACTATTGTGACGGGAACCTATGTTGATGGCAATATAAGGATTTTGACTCCAGATATTCCTGCCTCTAGTCTCTCAAATCCTAGAACCATCCCTGCTGAAAGTCCAACTACGACTTACAGTTTTGCTCCTGTTAGTTCGCTCAATGTTCAAGGATTTATTGATGCCAGACAATATGTAAAGGCGATCGTGGCTCTGGACAATTTGCGAACAATTGAGTTTTATCAGAGTCAGGGCAATACTAGTCCAACAGTGCCACAGTTAAATTCTGTAAATCAAATCAAGACTTTCTTGAATGCTGGAGATCTTGCCGCAGGTACAAAATCAGCGATGATTTACACATTTTTGTCTGGCACAACCCAAGATAATCCGTCAGGTACGAGTCTAAATCTATTTGCAGTTACTTCAACGAGCGATGTTATTTACAGAACTATTCCATTAAGTAATGGTCAATATCTAGGTCTTACTGTAGAACTTACTGCTATTGACTTTAGGAGCTATTTACAAGATTCTAGTAGTGAAGATTACAAAGATCCAGCCTCACGTTTATATGATTTGATCTTCAGACCACTTAAAGATGCTTTATCTATTTATCAGGTCAATAATTTAATTTTCTCAAATGACAGTCTATTTCGCACTATACCGCTAGCTGCTTTATACGACAAGCAGACTCAGACGACTGGCAGGCATTTAGTGGAGGACTTCAGCAGTTCTGTTACTCCCAGCTTTCAAGTTATTGAGAAAGATAAATATAAGTCTCTTAAAAGCGCTAATGTTCTAAAAATGGGTGCTACATCGTTTGGATTTTTAAAAGATCAAATACCAAAATCTTGGTTACCTTTGTCGGGTACTAGAGTAGAGCTTAAGAATACCGCTCAGATTGAATTACAGACTTCCCCTAATGTCAGGCACAGTCCAATTTATCTGAACAATCAATTCTCAAAAGAAAACTTCCAAACATTGATTTCTAAAAATGATGCACCCATAATTCATCTTGCAACTCATGGACGGAAAAATGTTATCGTATTGGGAACTATTAATTCTAGTAAAGAGTCTGATGAAATATCTGCATTAGAACTGCGTCAGTTGCAAGGATTGAGTAATAAAGAGTTGCTTGTATTTAGCGCATGTCAGACATTCCTAAGTGATAATTTTAGTTATGGCATGGCTGGAGCAGCGCTTGTTGCTGGAGTAAAGTCAGCGGTCGCTTCTTATTGGGATGTAAGCGATGATGGCACTGTGCCAGTCATGACAGGCTTTCATCAACAATTACTTGGGAATGGCTTGCCAAAGACAAAGGCTTTGCAAACAGCACAAATTGCTGTGCTAACAAGCAATTATGATCATCCTAGGTACTGGGCATCATTTGCTTTAGCTGGTAATTTTTGGTAAATTCAGTAAAAGTCAATTTATACATAGCAAACTATGATTAAATCAATTTCAAAATTTATTCTCCTTAGTGCCTTTAACTACTTTACGATATCATCATCGGCTTTAGCCAGTAATTTTGTTGATCTTTGCCGAGAAAGAAAAAATTTATCACCAGAGATACAACTCACAATTGAAAGCATACTAAAATATGCTCAAACATCTAGTTGTTCTCAAACGGAAACAGCTATCATGAGTTCCAAACGTCTGGAAATTAGAGGCGTAGGAATCCAAAATTTGAGTCCAATTAAATTGCTACCTAGTATAGAAGTTCTAGCCTTACCTAAAAATAAAATTTCTAACATTGCAGATTTGCAATACCTAACAAATTTAAAAACTCTTGAACTTAATCACAATCAGATCACCGACATTACTCCATTGAGTTCTCTCTTAAATTTAAATAATCTTAAATTAAATAAAAATAAGATTTATGATATTACTCCACTGCAATCGCTGACAAAGTTAAGAAAGCTTCATCTTACTGACAACCTGATCACAGATATTAAACCATTAGAAAATCTGACAAAACTAACTGATCTTGGACTTACTGGCAATCGTATTACTGATATCAGTCCTCTAAGAAATATGACAGATTTGACTGCGCTAAGTGCCAACCGAAATCAAATCTCTGATGTAAGTTCTTTAAGATTTCATACAAAACTTGAAGAACTTTATCTAGCATATAATCAGATTAGAGATATTATGTCGTTGAAATCTTTAATAAATTTAAAAGTTGTTTTATTTAGCGGTAACCCAATAGCTCATAAAACTTGTCCATTTACTGACAAAGATTTTTGCAGATTCTAATGTAGATAATCGCTAATTGCAGATCAGATTATAAG
>JANNDZ010000336.1:0-2317 GCA_031378395.1 Pseudanabaena sp. OTE_75_metabat_487_sub | reverse complement strand
CGACAAGGTATATCTCAAGCCTTCAAGATATTCTTCACGGCTAAATCCTGGAATTTCTGAAGTCTCTGGTAAATCCGCAGCCAAAAGTTCGGAAATCTTCCCTAATTCTTTATAGTCTCCATAGCCAGCAATTAGCGATTTATTCCATAGTGGATTGTTTAGCGATCGCAAAAAGAGTGGATTATCAGCTAGAGATGGCAACCTTTGCTCAGGCATCTCAGCAGATGTATCAATCATTTTCTGGATCATTTGACGATTAGTCGAAATTACCGCAATTCCACTTGGTAATTTGGCGATCGCAAATCGCTTGATGCTGAAGTCGGGAAACCCATTTACTGGCTCCTCTTCATCACACTTCTTCTTTTGATCATTAGCATTTAGAGGAGTGTCTTGCTTCAAGCAGAGCAAAGATTGCAGCGAATTTTGCGAATTCGATTTACGAGAAAGGACTGGCTTCTTGTCCCCAACTGATTCTTTCTCCAATTGCCATTCCAAAATTTTGACATTTTGATATAGAGTTTCAGTGGGTTTTGGCAAATCAAGACTTTTTAACTTTTTCAGAAAAAGCTCAAAGTTCTTGTCATCGGTGACGGTCGATAAAACTGTAAAATTGAAATCTAATTTATCGCTGGTATTACTCGAAAATGCAATCGCAACTTCTTTGCCCAACCAAGGTTGAATATCTTTTGCAATAGAAATTGGGAGAGATTGACCCAAAAATGTCAATAATTTGTCAAATGCCGAAACTGGACTTATAGATTGCGGCATTCCTGAGATCTGCCAAGAGTTTGCATCTAGATCCACCAGCACTATGCCGATTGCATCTGCGGGAATCTGCTTCGCAAAATTAAGAGAGCGTTGTCTAAATTGGTTAGAGCTAGAACTCTGGTTTTCAGCAGGTATAGAGCTTTTTGAGATTTGACTAGATATCGGATTTGTGATCGGATTTGCGATCGCGGGTAATGCCGATGTACTAGCACTAATCGCCAAAACTGTAGCAAACAAACTCCTCACTTATTAACACCTCTTTAAAGTAAATGATAAAATTTTGTAATTAGAAGGGGCGGCACTTCGCGCCGCCCCTTCTAATTTATGATAATTAATTGATATTACAGCTAGCAATCTTCGCTAAAAGTGTCGCATACTGAGCCTGAAACTCTTTGGCTTTAGGATCTTTGGACTGATGCCATGACGCTAACCAAAGCGGTGTAGGAAAATGTCCATCAGGAGCAATCTGTGGAGAAGCAGTATTGGATGCAATCCAAGTTCCATTTTGTCGCCACCCAACCCGATCGCTAAAGGTTTGCCAGCCTTTCATTGCCTTATCTTCTTCGATTACAGCCCCAAAGATCTTACTTACTTCATCGGCTGAAGTATTCTCAGAGGCAATTTTAGGTGCTTTTAGAGGTGCTGTAAGAGGTTCAGTTCTACTTGTTAAGCTAGCAGAGATTAACTGCAACAACTGTGGCGATGCTTTGATTTGATTAGCTTTCTGAGCTAAAACTTGCTCCTGAGACTGCTTGATTTCCTTAATCAGAATTGGTGCGAGGGCGCGAAATTGATTGTTAGGATTTGATACCGCAGCGCTCACAGATTCCATCAACTCAGTCCAAGGTGAGAGACCAAAGCGACCGCCTATTTGCTGTAATTGAGCACAAATTACGACGAGATTTTGGCGGCTGCGGGGACTATCAGGCTGCTTAAATAGCTCTAGCATATTGCGCAACTTGAGCGGGACTTCTGACTGAAATGCTGTCAACATTCCCTTTGTCTCAATCTTGGTCTCTGCTTCTAATACATTTGCTTTGGGTGCTTTTCCTGAGATTAAATTTTGAAGATGACTTTTGAGATTTGCAAAGATTTGATCAGAACCAGCCATAACTGTATCAACAGCATCTTTGGTTAGCCCATAAGGACTTTGCAAATGCTCGACAAGTTCTTGTAACTTGTCAAATGCTTGTAAGAAGAGGGTCTGTAAATCTTGATCGATTTGAAAATTAGTATTTTCACGCATAACTTTGAAATAGTCTTCAAAGTTATGCGCTACATGTTGAATGCTACTAAATCCCAACATAGCAGCCCCACCCTTAATTGAGTGGGCAGCTCGAAATATCTCATTGACTGCCTCAGAGTTGCCCATCAGCGTTTCCAAATCTAGCAGCCCTGATTCAATTGTCTGGAGATGTTCCTTTGCCTCCTCAATAAAATAGCCTGTAATCTGTTTTTGCTTATCCTGATCCATGACATTAACCCCTGATGATTTGCCTTGTGAGTTGATTGTGAAATTTCTACATGAGACTGCTAGCTGCCTAAGTAC
>JANNDZ010000333.1:0-8111 GCA_031378395.1 Pseudanabaena sp. OTE_75_metabat_487_sub | reverse complement strand
CCGATGTTGGTATTTATCAAGTTGGTAATTTCCCGTGGCGGGAAGTCTCTACCCCAGAAGACAGCAGAAAATGTGCGCAAGGCAATTAAAGAGACTCTGTTAGGTCGTTTTGAGGTTGAGGAAATGTTGGCGCTAGAGTTTAACCTCGATTGGGGACTTAAGAAAGTTGAGACAAACTTTTATGTCGATCGCGTGTTTCATTTGCCAGCATTGTTAGTAGAGGCAGATAGCCAACCTGGATTGTTTTATAAAGTGATGAATGCGATTTGGCAAGAAGATTTATTAGTAGTGAATGCAAATTTGCTGGTTTGGCGTGGACGCACACGTTTGATTTTGTATTTATTGGGACCAAACGAAAATTTAATTCCTGAATATTTGGGGACAAAAATTGCTGAAAGTCTCAAGCAACGGTTGTCTTATTAAAAAAAGAGTGACGCTTTTCGTCACTCTTTTTTTTTAGGATTTGAGTTGCGCGATCGCATCATATAGCGGCTGCCAATTATCATCAACAGCAATCCTTTCCCAAAGTTCTTCAATTTTAGGACGCAAGAAAATGATGCTGGGATTGGCTTGTTGAAGTTGCTGGGCAATATTTTCCATTTCCGCGATCGGCTGACGGATTAGCAATTGATGGTAAACGACGCGCCATTTTTCTAATAGCGGCACTTGCTCGTCACTTAGTTCCCAATCATGATCAGCAAAAATATTGTTTGTATCTTCGCGCCAATTAGTTTGGAAAGCTTCGCGCAGCTTTGTAAAAAACTGGTTGTAGCCGATTGCTTGCACGACTGATAGCAATTCTAGAGTTGCTCCAATTAAATCCTCTGTTTCAGGCTCGGAAAGAGTAATAAACCCTAAACGCTTTAACATCATTTCGCAATAGGCAGCACGATAGAAGTCTTTAAACTTCTCTAAAGAAGAGCGCATATCATCTTTGTCCATCACCATACTCAGAGGATCTTGCAGCTTTTCGAGATTCCAATAGCAAGCGGCGGGTTGATTGGCGTAGCTATAGCGTCCTGCATGATCAAAGTACGCGGCAGTAAATCGCGGATCATAAGTAGGAATAAAGGCAAATGGCCCATAATCGAAGCTTTCACCAGTAATCGACATATTGTCAGTATTGAGTACAGCGTGACAAAATCCTGCTGCCATCCATTGAGCGCAGAGAGTGGCGACTCGTTCGACAAGTTCTAAATAAAATATGCTATCTTGGTTCTCTTTACCCCAGATATGTGGATAGTATATTTGCAGAACATGATCCAGTAATTTGCGAGTGAGATCAGCGCGTCCAATCCAACGCAACCTTTCAAAAGTACCAAAGCGAATATGCGATCGCGAAAAGCGCACCATTACCGATGATCTCGTTGGTGAAGGTTCATCACCTCGCCATAGGTCTTCGCCCGTTTCTACAAGACTGAGGCAACGGGAAGTTGTCACGCCCATACGATGCAGAGCCTCGGAAGCAATTATTTCGCGGACACCGCCTTTGAGGGTGAGTTTGCCATCGGCGGAGCGAGAGTAGGGAGTTCGTCCAGAGCCTTTGGTTCCAAAATCATAAAGTTCGTCATCCAGCCCACGTACTTGTCCATAGATAAAGCCACGTCCGTCGCCGAGTTGAGGATTATATTCTCCAAACTGATAGCCATGATAGCGCAGGGCTAGAAATGGACGCACCGCCTGAAAATGTCCAAAGGATTCGATAAAGTCATCGTCGCTGACCTTAGAAGGTTCTAGTCCTATCGTCTGTAAAACATCGTCATTACGCCAACGTAGTTTGTGCATCGGATATTCGGCAGCAGTAACGATGTCGTGATAGTCTGCTAAGGATTCGATCGCGGGTTCGTATTTTAGATTAAGGAAAGGGTTGCTAGGGTGACTCATATCGAAGAAATAAGCGGCGAAATATTAAATGCTTCTGCCATGATACTTGGTTCAGATCACGATCAAGATGCAACCTACTGGTATGAAGGGCGTTGTCCCTATAGTGGTGAAGTATTGAGGTTGCCAAGAACTTTTCAATCTGAGTCGATCGCTAAAGGTTTAATGCAAGAACTAGGGCGCATTTATCCCCATGATATAGAAGGCAAAATGTATGGGGTATTAATTGCCGAATCATTAACGGGGGAAAAGGTAGTTCTAAAATCTTTTTCTGGTTTGCTCAATGGGGAGAGTCAAATCGAAGGCTGGGTTCCACCGATCGCAGGGAGAGAAAAAGTAGCCATTGAGGAATCCATTACTCTGAGCAAATTAGCGGCAATTAAACAGGAACTAATTGAGTTAAGTGAGATTCCTGAACGCTGGGAATACGAGAAAAAATCCCAAACCTATGAGTCGGAATTTCAAGTTTTACGCGATCTTCATCAAGTTTCTAAACAAGCAAGACAGCTAAAAAGAACTCTTAATAATACAGATTTAGAAGAGTTAGATCGCGAAAGCCAGTTAGAGAAGATGGCAAGACGTAATTTTAAACGCGATCGCGATCAAGTTTTGCTGCCATTAAAAGAAGCGATCTCGTCTGCTGATGCAAAAATGCAAGTTCTCAAAAAGCAACGCCGAGAGTTATCACGCACTTTACAAACTCAGATGCATAGTGCTTATGTATTAACAAATTTTGCAGGAGAAACGCGATCGCTGCGAGAATTAATTATGGAAGGAACTATGCCCACGGGAATGGGAGATTGTTGTGCTCCTAAGTTATTACATTATGCAGCGACTAATAATCTCATGCCTTTAGCTATGGCAGAATTTTGGTGGGGAAATCCTTCGGCTGATGGTTACAAAATTCAAGGTGAGTTTTATGGCGCTTGTGTGGAGAGATGCCAACCTTTGATGGGATTTTTATTGTCAGGAAGAAGATCGCCCACAGTCCCTCATACATCTGCAAATCTTGCTCCGCAAGATTTGCAGATCATCTATGAAGATGCCTATCTAATTGCGATCTCCAAACCCGCAGGACTTCTTTCTGTACCTGGGAGGTATTTGGATACTCAAGACAGCGTTCTCAGTCGATTACGTCAATCCCTAGTCGCAGATACACCTATTTATCCAGTGCATCGCCTTGATCGCCAGACCTCAGGAATTTTATTGTTTGCGCGTGATTTAGAATCTCTTCGCAGTTTAAACCATCAATTTGAACAAAGACAAATCCACAAAATATATGAGGCTTTACTATCTGGAAAGATAGAGCATGAGCATGGGGAGATTGATTTACCATTGTGGGGTAATCCCGAAAACCGTCCCTTCCAACAGGTTGATTTTGAACGGGGAAAACCTAGCGTAACTGAGTTTCGCCTGTTAGAAAATAAGGAGAATTATTCGAGAATAGAATTTACGCCCTTAACTGGTAGAACTCATCAATTGCGGGTTCACTCCGCCGATCCGCGAGGATTAGGTACGACAATCTTAGGCGATCGCCTTTATGGTTGTAATGCTGCAACTGATCGATTACATCTTCATGCCCGCGAACTAACCTTCATGCATCCGCGATCGCAAGAAGTAATTCATTTACAAATACCTGTTCCCTTTTAAGCAAATTGCGATCGACAATATCTTTTAACAATCTAAAAATAGTGCTCCAAAAAATCCTTAGCCGTCATAATCTGAATATTTTGATATTCTCGCAAGACTAACAAATCTTGATCGCCTGTAATAATGACTTCAGCATTAGCTGCGATCGCTGTAGCCAAAACAATCGCATCATCTGGATCTCGAAGTTCTGGGACATTAAGATTGGTAATTGGATAAATGCAGGTAATTTCGCTGGTTCCTATCAATAGTTGCTCGTTTGTCAAATTAAGTGATTGTATTTTTTGCTGAAGTTTTTTGTAGGACAAGGTGTTTACCAGCTCAGCTAATAAAGGCTCAGATATGCAAATCTGAATCTCTTCATTTCTGGCTAAGTGAATTAGCTTATTGGGTAATCCTCGCCATAACCAAGCTGATATCCAGACATTTGTATCTAAAACCACTTTCATCTTTTATTTTCTCTACGAACTTCTCTCACAAGTTCACAAATTTCTTCTGTCGTAATTTCATTAGGCTCTTTCCCTGATTCCTCCAGAGATCTTTCCCATGCATCCCAATTAAACTTTGTAGCTTTTCTAAATGTAATTGTATTTTCACCTGTAATAACCAAATACTGTTCCCCATTAGAAAACTGTTCACGAATCTCCAGTGGAAGTTTTAAATTTCCTTCTGGAGTTAGATTAATAGTTATTGTTTTTTGCATTGTATTTACCTAGTTTTCGTGTTTAATTACTTAATGTTGCGTGAAAGTAATTCTTGCAATGGCAAAAATATAGTGCTTTAAGGCTGGCTGTGCTTTGAGTATAGCAAATGCTCCACCTCAGACAGAATAATTGATTCAAGAATATTGCGGCAGGCTAAGCCTGCCGCAATATTCTGTTGAGATATCTATAAGCTAGCGAGCTAGGAATTTACCTAAATATTGATGTGCTTCTACCCAATCAGGAACAAGCTCGATCGCAGATTGGAGACAGGCGATCGCTTCATCAATTTTGCCAATGTTATTCAAGAGAATACCGAGATTAAAGTAAGGTTGAGCAAAATTTGGATCAACATCAAGCGCTTCTTTGTAAGCAATGATCGCATCTTTAATCTGATCTTTATGGATGAAAGCACTTCCCAAATTACAATGAGCATCAGCATAGGCAGGATCGATTTGAATTGACTGTTGGAAGCAAGCGATCGCATTGTCTAGACAATCGAGCGTAGATTTTCCTTTAGCACTTCCTTCAGCACTTAGAGCGTTAAACTTAAACATCCATGCTACCCCAAGAGCATTGTAGTCTTTACTTTGCAGCAGTTCAGAGTTATGAGTATTTGACCGTTCATAAATTGTTTGTACAGCTTCAGGATTATTTTGGCGCAAATACACTAGCGCGATCGCCCTATAGCCATCAGCATAATCAGGATTTGTGGCGATCGCTCTCTCATAACTTGCAAGTGCTTCTACGATTTTGCCGCGCTCTTTGAGGCTATCTCCCAATTTGCAATGATATTCTGCCAAAAAGCGATCGGGATGCGATTCAAGTGCTTTCTGAAAATGAGTAATTGCTAGCTCCGCCCATCCCATCTGCTGATAGACATTACCAAGTCCTAATTGTGCCGCCAACGATTTGGGATCGAGCTGCACAGCTTGACTAAAACTGGCGATCGCCTCCATTGCATTTCCCTGCTGTTGATGAATTGTGCCAAGGCGTTCATGGGCTGGAGCAAATTCTGGGTTGATCGCTAAAGCACGTTGATAATTTTTTAGCGCGAGGGGAATATTGTCAGAGTTTCGATAGCGATCGCCAAATTGTAGATATGTCTCAGGGGATTCAACAGTTGATGGATGGATAACATCAGTCATGGCAATTAAAGTCGGCTATAGTATTTGGATTTCCGATACAGTACTTGGCGCTATGCCAAAAATCTAATAACATATTTCCCCAAAACATTACAGCAATTTCAGTCCCCTTCACGAAGTTTTCTTATGTCAGCAAACATTGCTACTCGATTCTTCTCCCTTGTTGTATCTACTAACTTCTTAGCAGCAATCGCCGCTCAGCCAGCATTTGCTCAAGTTGGTGAATATTGTCAATTTGAAAATGAGGCGATCGCTACCAAAGAAAATATACGTAATGCTGTTTTTCAAGACACAAGCAAAAGTACAAATCTAGAAGCTACTAAAGAATATCAAGCGATCATCAAAGAACACAGCCAAGCGCTAAACACTTGTCGGCAGAAATCTTGGCTCAAAAACCAAGGAATTTGGCTGCGCCTATATCCCTGTGATCTACTATCAGGAAAGCTTGACGAAGTAATGGATAGGATCGTGAATAAGGGATATAACCAAGTCTTTATAGAGGTGCTCTCTGATGGCAAGATTCTGTTACCACAATCAGAGAATACGACTGCTTGGAATTCTCTAGTTCTATCAGAGAAGTATAAAAATGCAGATTTATTGAAACTAGCGATCGCTAAAGGTAGAGAACGTGGGATTAAGGTTCACGCATGGATATTTACGATGAATGTGGGAACTGGCTATGGGAGAGGCTTAGATCGTAATGGATTGTCGAAATTAACCGTGGCTCGTCAAAATGCGATCGCTCGCAATGCTAATGGTGATAGTACAATTTCTATAGTTGAGAACTTAGGAAAAAATAGTGCAGGAGAAGTCTCAACTAAGGATCAGCTATTTGTCGATCCTTACAATTATCAAGCTCAAAGTGATTTATATTTAGCGGTGAATGAGGTCGTTAAGCGCAAGCCTGATGGAGTAGCATTTGATTATGTTCGCTACAAACGCGGCGCAGGTGCTTCTTCAGTGGTAAGTAATGTCCGCTATCTGTGGATTTACGGAAAATCATCTTTACGGGCTTTTCGCGATCGCGCTGAGAATTTCCAAGGCAGAGAAATTATCAATCGCTTTCTCACACAAGGTTATGTCACACCAAATGATCTTAAGATCGCAAAAAAACTCTATCCCCAAGAAACAGAACCTCTCTGGCAAGGTCGCCAACCTACCGAGCAAAAAGATCCTGCGATCGCATATTGGCAAAAAGAACTATGGCAACTGGCTGTTGGCCATGCTTTTGTTGGTGTGACATATTATTTAGATACTGTCTCTAAGCCTGTTTTTCAGCAAAAAATTCCTGCTAGCATAGCTTTTTTCTCCGATGGTAATCAACCCGTAGGCGAAGGATTTGATTCGCGAATGCAGCCTTGGCATTTGTTCTCTAGCAACTATGAATGGCAACCGATGGCATATGCTGTCTGCGGTAGGTCAGACTGTATTGTGAATCAAGTACTCAGGGTTGCGAACTATGCGCCAAGTGGAACTAAGATCTCGCCGATTTTAGTTGGTCAATGGAGTGAACCCTTTACAAATCGTCCATCTTTGGAAGTGCAAATGCAAGCAATTCGATCAGCTGTACCTGCGATTACTTCTATTAGTCATTTTGCCTTTGGTTGGCAAACACAAGAAATTGAATTTTCGCGATCGCGCCAGATATGTAAACTTTAAAACCAAAAAGACAGGCGGCACTTTAAGCCGCCTGTCTTTTTGGTTTTAAAGTTAGCCTAAGGCTCGGTTGTATCGAGATTTATTTGTCACGACGTTCGATTTTTGCTACTGTCCCAAAACCAGGAATAAGTCGGCTGGGGATACCAACAAACACAACTTTTACAACTTGTGTTTGAGTAGTGGTAGTGGTAGTAGTGGTAGTGGTTCCAGTAGTAGTTGTACTTGTAGAATTACGAATTGCAGTCAATAGAGCTTGGAAGGATACTTCACTGAAATAGTAGGTATTCTTCTTATTGAGATTGGTAAAAACAAGCTTGTCTACAGCATTGTTATTGCCTAGAGATACAGGATCGCTATCTCCTACTTCTGAAGACTTGGATTCAACATAGTTCAGGAAGGTCTGATTATTGACAAGTACAAGTAGGAATTTGTTTTTACCTGGAGCCAAGAACTTGGGGCTTAGACCAATCAATTTCAACAGTTTAGGATTGTTGACAATAATCAGAATTGTCTCAGTGCTGGTATTTGGCACAGTCGTTGCACTAGATGGAACAATCAGATTGCCACTAGTGATGTCGCCCTTCAGGGTATACGTACCGCCGCTAAGTGTGGCAGTCTTGAGCGTGCCGACAATGGCAGTTTTAGCGTCTGTGAATGTGCCCACTTGGGTAGGAATTGAGCCAGAAGCCAAACCAGTCGCACGCACTTGATCGTCAACAAAGAAATCGTTTGTTGTATTATTCAAACTGTTAAGGGTTTGAAATGTAAACTTGGTAAGTTGCGCCGATCCATAGGGAGTCAACACTGTGGGGATGCTATTGCCGACTGTTGTCCCATCGTTAAAACGAGTGACATCAAACTTGCCACTGGTAATAGGAATAACAACAGTATTTGCAGGTAATGCGGAAATGTTCGCTGTGGGAACTTGAATAAAAGAGTCTTTCTGGATGGAGCCAGTCACTGTTGCTGGTGCTGCTAAAGCTGAGACATTGCCAGGAGCAGTGGTGGTGACAACTTTGCCCTTGATGGTGGTGTCAGCATTTGTAAAATTTGCGGTTGTTCCAGTGTCAAAATTTAC
>JANNDZ010000303.1:0-4985 GCA_031378395.1 Pseudanabaena sp. OTE_75_metabat_487_sub | reverse complement strand
GGACAAGTAGTCCACAATCGCGAACTTGTTCGGTTAGTCCATCTACCTGAGAGACGATTACTGCCTTTGCCGCCGCTTTTGATTCCAAACAAACATTGCCCCATGGCTCCCAGTTGGAAGGGATAATCACGACATCACATTGGGCTAAAAATGATGGCACATCGGAGAGAGAACCGACAAAGCGAATACGCGGATCATCAACTGCTAGCGATCGCAATAGATCCTCATGTTCACCATAGCCACCAATCAGTAATTGAATATCGGGGTTTTGGACTTGTTGCATCGCTCTCAGCAATGTATCAAAGCCCTTTTGCTGATCAAATCGCCCATAGGCTCCAAGTACAAGGGTCTTGCTACGCGGCTTTTCGGGTAAAGCAAGAAACTGATCGAGAATCCGACATTGCCGAATCATTGCCAGATTGTGCGATCGCACAAGGTGATGCGATCGAATCCATTTTTTTTGTCCTTCCGAAATGGCAACTACCAAATGAGCAAGCCCATAGGTAAGCCGAAGCATGATCCGAAATCGCCAAGGCGATCGCACTTTCCAATGTTCAAAGCTTTCAGAATAATGATGCTCATGGATTAGTAATTTAGTCCTAAAGCGAATACGCAGTAATCGCCATAGTGATTGCCATGAGCAAGGATCATGCCAGATTACAACATCTGGTTTGATGTCTGACAATTGTGCTAAGGCTTCACTCTCTGAGAGAAACAGAAATTCAAATTTTTCCTTGAGACGAGAATTAGTGAGACTGCTGCTAGAGCTTTTAATCCCACCAATATTGCGATCGCTAAGTAGATGGATAACTTTGGGTTTGGGTTTCTTAAACTCAGTTGGCAATGTCATGGGGTCAATTCTTCCGTATTTATATTAGTAGTTTTATTCGAGTTTTGGGTGATCGCTTCAATCGGTTTCTCAAGAGGGCGCTCTAGAAATCCCATGCCGATCCCGAGTAATCCTGGCCAATATAAATAGGCAAGAATTTCTAGATTTTCGCCAAAGGTATATAGAAAAATTACCAGCAACATCGTTAAGCCCAACTTCGCAGTATCACTACGCTGTGACTTGATCAGCAAATCAATAAAGCTATAGATCATCGGAATTGCTAAAGCCCCAAAACCCACGATCCCTTTGACAAAAAGCAAGCCATACCAAGTGTGATGTGAACCAATCGGCATGTATTCCACCATATGCGGCCCACCCTCGACAATACCATGCCCCCATATTGGCGCTTCATTCTGCCAACGTTCAATCGCAATTCTACCAAGAGCAGCACGTACCCGTGAAGAATCTTTACGAGCGGCAGCAAATTGTTCTGAAAAATTTTCCAATCCTTCTGACAACATTGGCATAGTTACTCCCCCCGTGCTTGCGATCGCTCCTGTAAGCATTAGCGAAAGTGGTCGAGAAATCCGTGATAGGAGTTCCACCAAAATCCACACTACAGGCAAACAGAGCAATGCTAGCCGAGATTTGGAAATCTGACACATCATGATGCAACCTGCGATACCGAGATATTTCCATTTTTTGCAAGGTTCACGCAAGATCATAAAGAAGTAAATATTAGCGACAAAACCCAATGCTGGAGCCCATGGAGTAAATAATCGCCAACGTGGAGTATTATCGCCTGGGTCAATTTCATAGAGACGGAATTCAAAAAATTCTGGGCCTGGGCCACCAATCACTTGCAATGGAGAGATAAATAGTTTTTCTGGAAGTTTGACATAGTAAGCGGCAATAAAAATAGGGGAGAACAAAAGCACCATCGTACAAACCAATGCTGCCGCCCGATAGAGTAACTTAGGTCGAATTGGTAAGCATCCTGCCATTGGGAACAAAGCCAAGAGCGCCCATCCCTTTGCCCAGCCAATGGAGGATTTAATAATCTGTCCCATATCTAAATAGTAATCTAGATGTCCCATGATTAGAGATAACTGCATTAGCAGCATGCCACCAATCCAAATCCAAACACCAGCAGGAATATGAATGCGCTCCCATAAAGGTGTATTAGGATTCTGATACCACCAACGCAAACATAAACACCCCAATAATAACCAAGGCAAAATTGCGCCTAGAACATATAAACCGCCAATAAAATAAATCGCAAAAGTTCCCACGATCGCATACCACACCAACTTCTCTTCGAGGTTTTCTGGAGTGATTCTTAAATGTTCTGGGGTCTGGAAAATTTTTGCGATGTTCATAGTGGCTATCCCATTTTGCTGCGATCGCTCTTGGGGACAGCACGTAAATTGGGTAACTCCTTGACATCAGAATGGTCAATTTCCCCGTACTCAAGTCCATTGTTGCGGTTCAGGATCATCGACTTACGCTTCCATAGCAAAAATATACCTATAGATACAAATAGTGAACCCACAAAAGCACCAGCTAAAATAAGTTTTGGTTGCGGGGATGCTGGCTCATCAGCCAAGCTAGGCGGTGAAAGCAGTTGTGCTAAGGGATAGGCAGTAAAAATATCAGACTTGCTTAAATCAATTTTTGCTAGGGAAGAAGCGAAAACAGCTTCTGCAACTTGAGCATCCCGTTGTAAGCGATCAAGTTCCAATTGTTTTTGGGTCAAGTCACGTAAGCGATTGTCAAAATTTTCAATTTGGCGACTAATTTCATCCGCTTGTCCAGTCACTCCTCTCTGTTCCGCCTGTACTGCCACCAAATCACGATAGAGGCTTTCTTTGCCTGCGCTACCCACCACATTTAAATTTAGTCTGGCAAGTTCTTGCAAATTTGAGCGGCGCTTTAACAGAAAACTAGCGCGATTGGTGATGGCTGCACTAGCATTGCGTTGACGGGCTAATTCTTTAACCACATTAGGATGATTTTCGCCCCATTTAGAATTTAAAACTGTTAAAGTCGCAGTTGAGTCACTGTAATCTCTGAGGCTCTGTTGATAAATTGGATCGGACTGTAAAGTAAAGGCATCACTAGCCTCATTTACATTCAATCCTAGACTGTCAGATAATTGTTGAAGGCGATCGCTTAATAATATGTCTTGAGCAAGCATTTCCGCCCTTTGTTTCCGCAATTGTTCTAGGCTGACGGCAACTTCTTTCACTTGCTCAGTGGTACTTAGTCCAGATCGGCTTTTATAAGCCGCTAACTTCTGTTGCGTCTCTGCTAATTTGATTTTTGCTGAATCCAGTGTTACCTGTGTACCATCATCTCGCTTTGAGATTTCATCTTGGCGCAACTTATTCACTTTTTCCATCAGTTTCTTATGAAGTGCAAATCCCCGCTCTTGGGCAGCTTCCGCAGTAGGAGCTTCGATTTCCACTTGCAATATGGAAGTATTATCAATTAACTTACTTTTGGGCTTTCCTAATTCTGATGTCTTGATATTTAGAAATTTAGCCGTTTCTTCTAATACAGGCTCATCGTTGAGAATGTATTGATAATTTGCCCTGGGATCTAGGGAAGACCCACCAGAATTAGCAGTACTGGAGGAAGAAGCTTGACCGATGGTTGGTAGATTCACATTTGCCCCTACATTTCCCCCTGGTAAAATGATTGCCATTTTACTAACATATTTAGGCTTAGCTATTTTTAAATATAAAAGCGCTCCTGCCCAAATCCCCACATTGAGAACTAATCCCAATACCAAATAAACCCACCATCCCGAACTTAGCGATCGCTTAGGAGATTCTATATCGATACTTTCTGTAGTAGGTTCCTTACTCATCGATTACTTCCACCAAAAATATCGCGAATCAATTTTATTGGATTAAGAATATCGCCAATAAAATCTAAAACCCCTCGTACTTCTGTAACAGTTGAATCATAGCAGGAAACGCTGTCTTGAGGCATTAAAAAAGGGTTAGTTATATCATCTTTGGAATTGCGGATTAAATCTTCAACAGCGCGATCGATCGCTACAGTTTCACCAGTCGCACGGTTAACACGAACAAGAACTGCTCGTCGAGCAGCATTAGTTGTTGTTGTGCCCCCAACGCAGTTTGCGGCAACCACAGCTTGAGAAAATCTTGCTCCATAGGGGAAACCTGTAGAATCCTTGTTAATCCCAGCTGTGGAATTACTATTAGCAGGTATCGATAAGTTCGATAAAAAAACCAAAATACCAGGTGGTGTGATCTGAGAGGGACGCACAATCATTTGATCGATCCCCTGTCTTTTTGGAACTACGACCACATCACCTGCGACTAGCGGTATATCCGTCACCTCTTCCCCAGTAAAAATGCCTGTAAAATCAACCGTGATCTTTTTGTTTTGGCGAATAACAGTAATTTTGGAAACATCAGCAGTTGGTGTTACCCCACCTGCCGCGCGTAAAGCCGAAGTCAAGAATCTTTCAGGAGCGTAGTCTCCTGATGATTGAGAAAGCTGCTGAGCACGAACTTCAGGACTGCGATTATTGATTTGCACCCGTCCTGGCTGAAAAGTTTCTCCAGACACATTTACCTCGATTGGAGCTAAGGCTAGTGGAGTAAGTGAGACTTGCAAAAAACTTGCTTTAAAATATTTCTTCTCGATTAACTGATTCTTGATTTGCTCCTCAAGCAACGGAATTTCTAACCCAACTACAGGTAAGGCTGGAAGATAAGGGATCGAAATTGTCCCATCTGTATTTACTTCATAGATACCATTAAACAACTCACCTTCGGGAATGAGTAACCGAATGCGATCGCCTGGGGAGAGAGGCAATGCTGATACAGGTTGACCAGCAAAAATGTTCATCGCTATTGCTGCGATCGCTATTGATCCCAAGACTTCAATTTTGTTGGTTTTGATCTTGCGATCGCTAGACTGCGCCATTGTTTCGTTCAAATAACACTGCAATAGTTCTCCAGATTAGCCAAAGATCATATCCAAGGCTCCAATTCTTCTTATAGGTCAGATCAAAGATCATCACTTCCTCAAAGCTTCTAACTGTAGAGCGTCCACTGACTTGCCAGACACCACTTAGCCCTGGCTTTACATCGAGCCGACTCCATTCGGTCATTTTTTC
>JANNDZ010000289.1:0-2451 GCA_031378395.1 Pseudanabaena sp. OTE_75_metabat_487_sub | reverse complement strand
CCATATACAACACAATGCTCTGGGTATGGGGATCGTCACCAAGATATTCGATCAAATCCCCCCAACCAACATCCAACATCGAGCCAATGGAAACGAAGGCACTAAATCCCACATTTTCGCCAAGGCTCCAGTCTAAAATCGAAGTGCAGAGTGCTCCACTTTGACTAATGAAAGCAACGTTCCCCGCACGCGCGATCGCTCCTGCAAAGGTGGCATTTAGTCCCGCCAGTGGATTCATGACCCCGAGACAATTTGGTCCAATAATGCGCATTCCACCCCGTCTTGCTTCAGCGAGAACTTGCTGTTCTAACGCTGCTCCCGCCTCGCCAATCTCTTTGAACCCCGCTGAAACAATAATCGCTCCTTTTACCCCTACTGCCATGCATTCACGAATTACTTGAGGGACTGTCGCCGCAGGTGTTGCTATTACGACTAAATCCACGACTTCAGGAACACTAGCGATATCTGGATAAGATTTAATTCCCAATACACTATGACGCTGAGGATTGACTGGAAAAACAGTGCCCCCAAAGGGACTGCGAATTAAGTTCCAAAGCAATGTTCTCCCTACGCTTCCTTCGCGTTCACTTGCGCCAATCACAGCAACAGAGCGAGGATGAAAAATACAGTCAAGGGGATGCCGCTGTCTTTTCCAAATATCATGGGCGGGATCGCCAGAACATATTTGATTTGTTAAATTATTTGTTGAAACTTTCTCCATGCCATTATCCTAAACCCAGATATCAATGCAATTTTCGCGATCAACAAATAGAAGTCAAGAAAAATCCCTACTCTCTTTCTTTGACTTGGGAGAAAGGGCTAGGAGATAAGGGATGTTCTTGAGTCATTTAAGGCATGTTAAGTCTTAACTCACGACGAGAGCGATAAATATTGCCATTGCTGTGAGCAGAATAGCGAATACAACTTGAGATTTAGAGCGAAGTCGCTCTTCAACAGTTGGAAGAGTGGGCTCTTCGACATACATCGGTGTTAGAATTGCGTAGTTATTCAGCAACCCCTGATCATCTACGGTATAACCGCTTGAGAGGGGAATACTTGGATTGGGGCTCGTTTCAAAAGTTGTTTCTAGAACTGCTTCTGGAACTTCTCTAGAGGGTAGCTCGCTGCTATCACTACGACTTTCTGCTACCTTCATTTCTTTGCGATCAATAGTATACATATCGGTGATTCCTCAACGAATAGTTTTATCTTTTCACTCTATAATTGTACCATCTTCTCTGGTAGCAGGATAAAAACAGACAAGGAGCGAAACAATTCCAACAACATAATTCAGATTCGTGTATTCTACTTTTTTCTGAAGGCTAAACATTAATTTTTATGACAATTATCAAATCAAGATTTACTGCATTTTTTGCTGCTTCAGCGCTATATTTAATGTCCTTGTCTATGCCTCAGCCAGCTGAATCTCAGTCGAGAGATCTTCAACAATTTGTTGGTTCTATCAAGTCTACTGAGCAAGTAAAAACAGCTATTAAAGGGCTGATTAGCAATCTTGACAAATGTGGCGTGGGTAGCTGCGTCAACTTTAACAGCACTGCGATTTGTGAGTGGGTTGCAGCTTTGGATGTTCAAGTCAATGGACAGATTATTGGTGATTTTACTTCTGTTGGTTCACAGGGCAGGGTGGCTATTTCTCCGAGTGACTTGAGCTTGATGCGAGATATCTTTAGTCAATGCAAGCCAACCAATTATCAGTATTGGAATTATTCATCTATGCTGCATGTTTACTATGTACCCAAGCCAGAAATAGATAAAAAGGTAAGAAAAGCGTTAGGGATTTCTCCAAACAAGAGAACTAGATAAGGATTTGTCAGCGAAGAATATTACATCACTGACAAATCAAATATCGCTAGTTAAAATAAAGCGCCAATCACTTTCATCCATGCCATGACTGATCAAACTAGCGATCGCATTAGGAAATACACCCTGATTTGCAAGGGCGATCGCTAAATCATCATCCCTCGGCACACAGAACATATGGGTATATCCAGCAACGGGGACCGAAATCTCGGTTGGCAGGCGATCGCCCCACTGTACATGCAGTAATGGCAACGTTTTTCCATTACTTTTTAGCTTTAAATCTTTAACACCCTGTAGAGAAAGATAAGAGATATTACCGCGATATCTAATGAGTATTGGTTCTAGCGATCGCATTACTTCCGCATCTACACTATAGATTCCCAATATAGACGAGCAGCGAAACCGCACCAGATTAAACTTCTCATAAACGCGCACAAGACGATTAGGTTTGCCATCACCTGCATTCATCGATATTGTATAGCCACGATCGCATTCTCCAATACAGGAAGTCAAAGCATGATGCAAAAGCCTCATTGAAAGATGTTGCCTCTGATAGTCAGGATGGACTTTTAAATCGCAAAGATACCAAGCTAAACACGCTGGTTGATCTTGACGGTAAGGCACTTGTCT
>JANNDZ010000247.1:0-1934 GCA_031378395.1 Pseudanabaena sp. OTE_75_metabat_487_sub | reverse complement strand
AGATCGGATTCATTTGTGGCGATCTTGGTTTCTTTTTGAGCTTCAGCATGAGCATAGCTGGAGTTGCAGACAGATATTATTGTGGTTGCGATCGCAGTTGCGGTAAGTGCAACTAAATTGATAGATCTACCAGATCTGATTTTAATCATAAACGTTTACAATCCTCACATGATCACTATTTTTTGGTACAGAAAGTACGCTTCCTGCTACAGGACGAAATTAAAGATGATTAGTTCCTAAATATTTACAACATTTTTGCGAACTATTTCAAGCTGTTCTCAGAGAATTACACCATTTGTACTAGACATGCCCCGCATTCCTCAACTAACTTACGATCGCGGAACCTTAATTCTTCATCCACCACCCAAGGGTAAAGCATGGATTGAATTTGCCACATGGGACGATCGTATTGAGAAATTTCGGATTCCTGCAAATCGCTATCGCGAGTTGGTTTTGACCTTGCGTTCAGAAGGAATTGCGATCGAAGATAAGTCGCGAGGATATCAAGAAGTCAAGTTGATTTCTCATAGCAAAATGGAGCCTTATCCGCACCAGAGTGAGGCTCTTGCTGCATGGCAGAGGGTTGGCAAATGTGGTGTGGTTGTTTTGCCGACTGCCGCAGGTAAAACTTATCTAGCACAGCTAGCGATGCAAGTTACAAATCGCAGCACCCTAGTTGTCGTACCCACTCTCGATTTGATGCATCAGTGGTATGCCCATTTGTTAGCAGCTTTTCCTGATGTAGAGATTGGTTTATTAGGAGGAGGATCTCGCGATCGCACCGCGATTTTAGTAGCAACTTATGATAGTGCTGCCATTCAAGCTGAATCTCTAGGTAATCTCTATGGCTTGATCGTCTTTGATGAATGCCATCATTTACCCACGGATTTTTTTCGCGTGATTGCGGAATATGCGATCGCGCCATATCGACTGGGCTTAACCGCCACGCCCGAACGTAGTGATGGCAAACACGCAGATTTAGAACTTCTAATTGGTGAAGAAGTTTATCGCAAATCCGCCGAAGATTTGGCAGGACAAGCCCTAGCAGAACATAAAATCGTCCAAATCAAAGTTTCTCTTTCAGCACAAGAACGCGATCGCTATGATTCTTTAATTGAAAGTCGCAATATGTTTCTCAAGGAATCAAAAATTTCTCTTGGCAGTCTTGAAGGATGGCAGAGATTTGTGCAGGCGAGTGCGCGATCGCAAGCAGGTAGAAGAGCAATGCTTGCCCATCGAGAATCCAAGGAAATATCTTTAGGAACGGAAGCAAAATTACGGGTTTTGTCAGATTTACTGGCTCAACATTTCAGTGAGAGAATTCTGATTTTCACAAATGACAATGCCACGGTTTATCGAATCTCACAAGATTTATTAATTCCCGCCCTCACGCATCAGACTCCTGTGAAGGAACGCCACGAAATTTTAACGTTCTTTCGAGAAGGCAAATATAAGACCCTAGCGGCTTCTCACGTTTTAAATGAGGGTGTCGATGTCCCTGATGCAAGGATTGCCATCCTGCTATCGGGTACAGGCTCAGCTCGTGAATATATTCAGCGCTTGGGTCGAGTATTGCGGCGCGGCACTGAAGCTAATAAACAAGCAATTCTCTATGAAGTAGTTACCGAGGATACCAGTGAAGTAAGAACTTCAGAGCGACGCAGAGGCATCGAGCGATCGCGTCCAGAGCTTTCTCAGGACAATGTTGTGCAAATGGGAATTAAGTACGACAAAGATTTACATAAAAAACAGGCGATCGCTGCTGAGAATTCAGAGGATTACGATATCAAACCCAAAAACTAAAATTTGGTTCTTTGCACCAAATTTTAATTTTGGAGTTTTGGTGTGTGTGTTTGTTTTGTGCACTCGGAAACAAAAAATTTGTTTTTTTTTTTGCGGCAGGGGGGTTATAAAAAAAATTTTTAATTTTTTTT
>JANNDZ010000229.1:0-2108 GCA_031378395.1 Pseudanabaena sp. OTE_75_metabat_487_sub | reverse complement strand
AGACAATATTCTCGACAAACGCTATCGCATAAGTCAAACCATTGGTATTAAACAAGTTGCGGAAATCTCCTTATCAGTTTATCTAGCAGAAAATTTAGAGATGCCGATCGCGCCCAAACCTCTTTGTGTGATCTATTTCTGGCAGGTTTCAGGAAAAGAGTCTCCAGATCATGAGGCGATCGCGACAAAACTATATGAAATCGGACAGGACTATACGCTATCCCCAAAAGTGCAAGCTTTTTTTATTGAAGAAGATAATTGTTATCTGGTGCGCGAATATCTAGAAGGTTATGAGTATCTGGAAGAATTTAGCCGAATTGTTAATGATTTTAATGCTCCAGAAGCAAAAAAGACTTCGGAAGTTTCTACGGTTAAAGCCCTACCAATTGCACGATCATGGGTGAAATCTCTTGTAAAAGTACCAATAAAGATTAATCGTCGTCAGTTACTGATTAGCACTAGTTCGGCGATCGCAGGTTTTACCCTAGCGATATTTCTCGAAAAACTCAAACCTCAACCAGCTACCATCATCATTGCCGAATCGCCACCAGTTCCTGAACCGCCACGCGATCCGATTAAGAGAGGAGACAGAGCTTTTCGGGATGATTTGGGCAATGGTGTCCACATGGAAATGGTGCGGATTGCATCGGGCAAATTTGCGCTAGGTTCGCCGCCCAATGAAATTGGCAGACGTGATAATGAATCACCGATATCTGAAGTTAATGTCCCAGCTTTTTACATGGCAAAATTTGTGGTTACGCAAGAGCAATGGGTGGCCATTATGGGTAGTAATCCCGCCATATTTCGCGAAAACCTGCAAGCGCCTGTAGAAAATATTTCTTGGTTAGAGGCTCAAGATTTTTGTCGTAAATTAGCGGCAAAAACACAACATCTTTACCGTTTGCCCAGCGAATCAGAATGGGAATATGCTTGTCGTGCTGGTACGAATACGGCTTATCATTTTGGCGATAGTCCCACGGAACTTGCAGATTATGCATGGTTTGCTGATAATGCCAACAAGCGATCGCATCCTGTCGGGCAGAGAGTGCCAAATCCTTGGGGACTATACGAAATGCATGGCGGTGTTTGGGAATGGTGTGAGGATTTGTGGCACGATAATTTTAATGGTGCTCCTGCCGATGGATCGGCATGGGTGAGCGCTGGCTCCACTAGTCGGCGAGTGCGTAAGGGCGGCTCATGGAGCAATGAGGCGAAGCTATGTCGAGCGGCAAGTCGCGAATGGCATTGGCAGAGCGATCGCTACAATGACATCGGCTTTCGCGTGGTAATTTCTACAATGTAGAATCGACTCCCTTCCCACCCAAAAAATAGACATTGTAAAGTGAATAATTAGGCGTGCGTGGCTTTGCCACACACGCCTAATTATTCACTGGGAAGGGAGTAGCTATAGAAAAAAAAGAGAAAGGTCGTACAAACATAAACCCCAGAAATGAGTTGCAGCGCTTTGCGCTGCAACTCATTTCTGGGTTTATGTCCTAGGCAAATCTTGCTTTGCTATATCATTGCCATTAAGGGAACTCCAAGGAAAAAATGATCCATCTAAAACCCAAGAATATGGCGGTAGGCTAAGTCCGCCGCCATATTCTTGAGATCAATTATTTTGTGCAAGTCCCGAATTCGATTTCAATGTCTCGGATAGTTTCAAAAACTCGGATCACGCCTCTCTTGTTGATATCGGGTACTTAAAAAATAAATGTTGGCAACTCCAGCATTTTTGTTGAGAGTATTGCAAAACATGACTCTCAACAAAAAAAGCTAAAAACTAGAGACAGCGCTTAGAGCTGTCTCTAGTTTTTAGCTTTTGAATTACCGTAAGATGTTAATGGCGATCCTAAAGCATTAATATATGAACCTTGGCAAGCGCAATCGTTTCTCCGCTAACAAAATTACTGTTCAATTGCTACGCGAAGGCATAGTCGAATCTGTGCACTCTTGCCAAGCAGCCGTCGTTGATACAAGAGGTAGAATTCTCTCGGCAGCAGGAGATCCCCAGACAACCACCTTTGCTCGTTCTTGCCTCAAGCCAATTCAGGCTTTACCAGTGTCAATCACTGGCGCACAGGATCGGTTTAACCTTTCAGAAACTG
>JANNDZ010000221.1:0-14762 GCA_031378395.1 Pseudanabaena sp. OTE_75_metabat_487_sub | reverse complement strand
ACTGCGGAACCCGCCGCGCCTCGGAGGATGTGCTTTTTCTTTTTCATCTACTTTAGGCAGTTTGTATCTCTTTTACTCTGCCTTTTTTTCCTTTTTTAGTCTAAACTCCAGACTCCTCAACAGGCGACGGGGAATCGCAATATTGATTTTGTCATCATCATTGGAAGGGTTAGACGGCTCAGCACCTTTAGCGGAATTCGATTTGTTTGACATAATCAATCCATCATTAATATTTTTTGGACGTTGTTGCTTCGGCACACTGTTTTTTAGTGAGCAAAATGCTATTAACTATGAACAATAGTATATACAATAAATAGATATACTGTCAATACCTGAAAATAGAAAAATCTACTATACTGATGATGACTATCTGACTTTTCAGAAAATCATCGAAGAGTATGACTAAGCACTTAACCCAGTTACTTCCTGTTAAGCCTTTGGCTGATCGTGATTCTGTGGCGATCGCTAATGGTGCTGATGGTTTACAGAAATTAAAAACTGAAATTTTTTATCTAGATGGTCGAGAAATTCGGGATAAGCAGTCTTTTTTGCGGAAAGTCGCTGAGGTGATGCGGTTTCCAGATTATTTTGGTTATAACTGGGATGCTTTGGAGGAGTGCATTACAGATTTGGATTGGTGTCCTGCGGCTCGATATATTTTGATATACGACTATCCAGAAGTGTTTTCTAAAGCGCAGCCTGAAGAATGGAAGATGGCAAATGATATTTTGCGATCGGCTGTAGAATATTGGCAGGGGACGGATACGCCTTTAGAGGTTTTGTTAATTGGTGAAACCGTTATAAATAAAGAGTCGTAGGGGCAAAGCATTCCCGCAGGAATTTATGATTTTACAGGTCGCTTAAAATCTGGAATGCTTTGCCCAAAACCTAAGCCATAGGGACAATTTATTGATGAAAGCGAAGAGGGTTTAGCATTTGCAAATGGAGATTTTGGTGGGGAGTTGAGAGATGTTGGCGCAAATGCTAAACCCCTACGGTATGTACAGATAACCTGTAAAGGCACAGATCCCCGATTTTTTTTGTGAATTTGCAAATCCCTTTTAACGAAGTAGAAAAAGTCGGGGATCTTAATCTCTACTTTTTCCTTACCTCGTGGCTCTGCGGGTAGCGAGAATGAAAACCTTGCCGATGCCAATATGAAAGGCAAAGCGAATGAGGCGATAGAAGGTAATCAGCGAAACGAAACGATGATTCATTCCCATTGATTGCTGTCTTTTCCGAAAAGCAACCATGCATTCCATTTCAGGTTCCCACTTCTCCCACTCTTCAGGAAAAACCTCAGATAGTCTGTGAGAGAGTGCAACAATTAAACTTACATCCCATGCTCTTTGTTTAATCTGAACTTGAGACTTGTTGTATGAAATTAGATAATCGGCAATTTTATCTAAAGATACAGTGCTAGAAATATCTTTACTAGATTTCAATGCAGTACTTACCTTAATCAAGGCGTACTTCAGCTTAGCATTTGCATATGTATTAGCTATAGAAATAGCAACAGCATTCGCAATAGCATTTGCAATGGTATTAGTTTTAGGACTAGTCATGGAAAAGAAAGCCCTAGTAAAGATTACATCAGCATGATATTTAGACTTATGCGCAATACACAAAGCTTTAGCTGCAACAGACAAATCTTTAGCCGCTATAGATGCTGCTTTAGCTTTAGCTTGAGCCTTAGCAGCAAAAAATTCAGCAGCAGTAGCATTTGTCTCAGCAGTAAGAATGGAATCCTTTAAAGTTTTAACTAAAGTAAGAATTTCAGCAGTAGTAGCATTAGGCTCGTTAGCAAAAATTATATTTTCTAACTTAATAGCAGAAGACTTTAACTTATTAGTAAAAGCTTTTGATTTAGTAGCGACAAACTTTGCTTCATTTGCCCCTAGATGAGCCTGAGATGCAGCAGCTTGAGAGTCGGCAACGGTAGTATGAAGTATTGGAATATTAGCAACTAGAGATTCACTAGCTTCAGTAACAGCATCCATTTGCTTTATAGCATCAGATTTAGCATTACCTTTAAGATGCTTTAACCCTACTAAAGCCCGAAACAAAAATATTGGATTGGTTTGATTCATCGCTAAATCCCCCCGATCGCCATGACAGATCTCAACCCACTTAAAAACATCTCTTTTGCACTAAGAGCGCGATTACCCTCACCCGCAATCACATAATAACGCCGCCTTGCGCCAGTTAGCTCCTCTGGAGTTTCATCACCCCAACGCGAAGTCACAAAACCCTTTTCCTCAAGTTTTTTCAGCGTTGGATATAGGGAACTAAACCCGATCGTGCGATTACCGCCAGTAGCTTTGCTAGCTTTTTCGATCGCATCAATAATTTCTAAACCATAACGCTCGCGATCGCGCACCGCATATAACACCATCTCTTCAGTGGGCGTAAGATCTAGGGGATCATCAGACTTTTTGCGTGCCATAACCTAATATACATACAATCTATAACTGATTATACATTAATTATATATATAGTCTATAGTGTAAAAAATATTTGTGATGCGATCGCATCTCAGAATTTCGGGGATCGTAATTTCATCCTGATTTCATAGTTGTATGCGAGAGTGAGACGCTACAGCCACTTACTCTCGATAATTGACTTCATGCTCAGTTCCATCATTAAATGGGCGATCGCCCGACGTTGGTTGGTTATTTTGGGGGCGATGATTCTCACCATTTGGATATTTCGTACCATCATCCAAATGCCCTTAGATGTATTCCCACCCTTTGCACCACCACAAGTCGAAATTCAAACTGAAGCAGCAGGATTAGCTCCTGAAGAAGTAGAGTCACTGGTGACATTGCCGATTGAGAGCGCCATTAATGGCACTGCGGGAGTAACTGCGGTACGATCATCTAGTGCCGCTAGCATCTCCGTGGTGCGTGTGATTTTTAAATGGGGAACCGATATTTATCAAGCTCGACAATTGGTAACAGAGCGCTTACAGGCGGCTCGAAGTAAATTGCCTGCATCAGTGGAAGCTCCACAAATAGCGCCCATTAGTTCACCAATTGGGACAATTATTACCTATGCTTTCACGTCTAAAAGTAATGACTTGATGGAAGTACGGCGATTTGTCGATTGGCATGTTACTAATCGCTTGCTTGCGGTGCCTGGGGTTGCCCAAGTGATCGTATTTGGGGGCGATGTGCGGCAATATCAAGTTCTCGTTGCTCCTGAAAAATTACAAGCTTTTAATGTATCGCTGCAAGAGGTATCGGATGCTGTGGCGGCAGCAAATGTGAATGCTGCGGGTGGTTATTTGATTACGCCCGATCGCGAAAAATTGATTCGAGGTATTGGGCGTATTGAGGATATTGAGGCTCTCAAACAATCTGTGATTATGTCTCGTAATGGTGTACCTGTAAGGATTAGCGATGTTGCTGATGTCAAAATTGGTGCAGCCGTGAAGCGTGGTGATGCCAGTGTGAATACCGAAAAAGCAGTTGTGGCAATTATCAATAAACAGCCACAAGCGGATACGCCCACCGTCACCCGTGCTGTCGAAGCTGCCATGAATGAGGTGAAGGCAGGCTTACCTGAGGGCATTAAAATTAACACCACTTTCCGTCAAGAAGCTTATATCGATGCGTCGATTGAGAATGTGCAGGAAGCCTTAATCGAAGGTAGTATTATCGTTGCCCTAATTTTGATTCCATTCTTGATGAATTGGCGGAACTTAGTGGTATGTTTGGCAGCTTTACCTTTGTCTCTATTGATCGGGGTACTTGCCCTTAACTGGCTAGGACAGGGCTTGAACACAATGACTCTAGGCGGTTTAGCAGTGGCGATCGGTTCAGCGGTGGATGATGCGATCGTTGATGCCGAAAATGTTTACCGATGTCTTCGGGAAAACAAACATTCCGATCATCCTAGACCAGTCTTAGAGGTGGTTTTTGATGGCTGTCAAGAAGTGCGCGATTCGGTATTTGGAGCCACGATTATTACAATCGTGGTCTTCTCACCAATCTTTGCGCTCACGGGAGTGGAAGGAAGTATTTTTATTCCGATGGGGTTGGGGTACTTAGCCGCAGTATTAGCATCTAGCTTTGTAGCCCTCACAGTCACGCCTGCCCTCTGTGCGATTTTGCTGCCTTATGGACATCTGCCTGAGCGAGAACCTTGGGTAGCGAGGTTTTTCAAAAAACTTTATCTGCCACTAATCAAATTTGCGATGCAGCGATCGCAGATCATTATTGGTATTGCGGCGGCGAGCTTACTGATTTCTGCGATCGTAGTTCCGTCCTTTGGTCGCATCTTTCTGCCCGAATTTCAGGAGCAATCGCTAGTCAATACATTACTGCTCTATCCTGGCTCATCCCTAGAAGCAACCAACAGCGCCGCCTCAGTAATAGAGCATAAGCTGAAAGACAATCCTAGATATCAAAACATTCAAGTGCGCTCTGGTCGAGCAGAAGGCGATGCTGATGCTGCTGGGGTAAACTTGGCGCACGTCGATGTAGAGTTGAGTGAGTCAGGAATGAAGGATCGCAAGGCAAGTATCGATTTATTACGCCAAGAGTTTGGGAAAGTGATCGGAGCGGCTCCCAATGTGGGCGGATTTATTTCGCACCGCATGGATGAAGTGTTATCTGGAGTTAGAAGTGCGATCGCGGTTAAGATCTTTGGTGCGGAACTAGAGCAACTTCGCACTTTAGGACAGCAAGTAAATGATGTAATGCGATCGGTTGAAGGTGTAGTCGATTTGCAACTCGAACCACAGATTCCTGTAGAACAAATTCAAATTAAATTCGATCGCATTGCAGCAGCAAGATATGGTTTGACCATTGGAAAGCTTTCAGAAACAGTTGAAACAGCTTTAAATGGAAAAGTAGTTTCCCAAGTTCTGGAACAACAGCAAACCTTCGATCTTGTCGTATGGTTGAAACCTGAAGCCCGCCAAAGTTTAGATCAGATCGGCAATCTGATGGTGGATACACCTACTGGCAATAAAATTCCCTTGGCGCAAGTTGCCAAAGTTATCGATGGCAAGGGCGCAAATACGATTAACCGTGAAAATGTTTCGCGATTGATTGTCGTCGCAGCAAATGCACAGGGTCGTGATTTACGCTCAGTCGTGAGCGAAATTCAGGCAAAGGTTAAGCAACAGGTGCAGATTCCTGCGGGTTACTACATACAATATGCGGGACAATTTGAAGCCGAAGGAAGGGCTTCACAAAATATTGTGCTGTTCAGCGCGATCGCCTTCGTGGTGATTACGGTGATCATGTATCTCTCAGTCAAATCGGTTGCCTCTACCTTGATGATTATGATTAATCTGCCCCTCGCAATGGTGGGTGGGGTGATTGCGGTGATGCTGACGGGCGGCGTTTTGTCGATCGCCTCTTTGGTAGGTTTTGTGACTCTATTTGGGGTCGCAACCCGCAATGGGCTGTTGCTAGTAGACAACTACAACACCAAATTTGCATCAGGAATGCCCTTGAGAGATCTGTTGATCCAAGGATCAATGGAACGACTCAACGCTATCCTGATGACTGCCTTCACTTCCGCCCTAGGATTAGCGCCCCTAGTTGTCGCAGGTGGTGCAGGCAAGGAGTTACTGCAACCCCTATCGATCGTGGTTTTAGGCGGTTTATTTACTTCCACCGCTCTTACTTTGCTCGTACTTCCAGCGATCTACTCTCGCTTCTGGAAATATCTCGTACCCAAACCCAAAACATCTATCAACATCTAAGAATTGTTGTTCGGCTTTACCGCACAACACTAAACAACTAAATGGAGCTTATTACTATGCGATCGCTACAATCTTTAAAATCTCTCACAATCTCGTCAGGACTGATCGGCATCATTGCGATCGCCGCTTGTTCTAGTCCTACACCAGAGACAAAAACAGCACCGCCAAATCCTATCCCAACTCCAGTTAATACCAGCGAAACAACCAAAGCCACTGCAACAAAAAATAGTGACAAAGCCAATGACAAGCCAAGTGAGAATAATGGTAAAGCTAATCAAGGCGGACAAGTTGTCGAAGTTGGTGCATACCATTTAGAATTGGTCACTATCAACGAAGATGGTGGTGTCCATATCGATCTGTTTTTGCAAAATGGCAGTGACCATTCACCAATTCCTGATGCAAAAGTAAGCGCACAGGTGCAACTCCCCAATGGCACAAAAAAAACTCTAGATATGCCATATAAGGCAGATGGAAAACATTATGGATCATTGTTGTCCGAAACAGTTGCAGGGGAATACAAGGTCGTAATCCTCAGCGAAATTAAAGGTGAGAAGATCAATGGTAGATTTGCTTTTAAGCGATAAGGTTTTTGTAATGTGCGGCGCAAAGCGCCGCACATTAGATGATTACTAGAAATAACCTATGCGAATTCTGTTAGTAGAAGATGAACCTGACCTTGGCGCAGCGATCGCAAATCGTTTGCGTCAAGAAAAGTATGTTGTGGATTGGGCAAAGGATGGCTCTGAGGCTTGGAATTATCTGGAGAGCCAATGGACACAATATACAATCGGGATTTTTGATTGGATGTTGCCGAAATTGTCAGGATTGGAACTATGTAAAAGATTGCGATCGCAAAAAAGCACCTTACCAATTTTAATGCTCACCGCCAAAGATAGTATCGAAGATCGCGTGATTGGACTGGATGCTGGAGCTGATGATTATCTGGTAAAACCTTTCGGGATGGTCGAGTTAATGGCGCGATTGCGAGCATTACAAAGGCGATCGCCCCAATTACAAGCGATACAATTAAAAGTCGGAAATCTCACCCTTGATTACAATACTGCCACGGTTTCTTCTGAAGATACTAATGGAATCACGCAAGTTTCACTCACTGCCAAAGAGTTTCAGCTTTTAGAATACTTCATGCAGCGTCCCAATCAGGTTGTTTCTCGCGATCAAATCCTCTATCAACTATGGGAAATTCAATCGGAGCCAGAAAGCAATGTGGTCGCCGCTCAAATGCGTTTGCTAAGGCGCAAACTTGCGGATAGTAATTGTCTGCTTTCCATTGAAACTATCTATGGATTAGGGTATCGCCTAAATGAAGCAAATGAACCAAAATAATTTATTCTTTCGCGCCCGTTGGCGACTTGCTCTCTGGTACTCAGGTGTGATGGGGCTCATTCTCTGTCTCGCAGGCGCAGGAGCCTATCAGATGATGGTTCATGCTCATTGGCAAGGCTTACAAGACGAGATCGAAGCAGTGGCAGGAACTCTGCACGACACGCTTGAGCCAATGCTGCAACAGCCTGATCAGATGAATCCCTATGTTCAGAATGTACTTCCCAATCTCTGTGTAGTGAGTGAACCATGCGCGAATACTCAACAAAATCTGAGAGATCGACATATTCTCGGTGTCACCCAAACCAATGACTATTACATTCATTTTCGCGATCGCAGTTACCAGACCATCGCCACAGTCGGCAACCTGCCAGAGGCAGAAGTAAATAGGGGCGGAATTTGGCAAATACTCAGAGATCCGCAAGGCAGGAACTATTATCAATTTTCACTATTGCTCAAAAATTCCGCAGGATTACCTTGGGGCTATATGCAAATCGGGCGATCGATGGCAGATTATGATCGACATTTGAGCGAGTCAAGACTAGCTCTATTATTGGGGCTTCCCATTGGATTTGTGGCGATCGCGATCGCCAGTTGGTATTTAGCCAAAATCGCCATGCAGCCCGTTTACACCTCCTATCAACAGATCCAACAATTCACCGCTGATGTTGCCCATGAGTTACGCACACCTCTCGCCGCCATCCAATCTACCGTTGAATCATCCTTAGCGATGGAAGTACTTCCAGAAACTGATTCTCGCAATGTCTTAAATGTAATTGAGCGTCAAAATGGTCGCCTATCTCAACTAGTTGGAGATTTATTGCTATTATCCCGATTAGATATCGAAACAAATCCACCTAAGTTTTCACCCTGTTGTCTGAACGATATTCTCAGCGATCTTGTCGAAGAATTAGCACCTCTCGCCCTAGCTTCAGACATTAGCTTAAATCTCAATCTCAAAACCGAAGCACCTATATTTATTATGGGCAATGAGTCCCAGCTATATCGACTATTCTCTAATCTCATCGCCAACGCTATTCAATATTCTAATCTCAATGGAACTGTATCTATTTCCCTAACCCTCCAAGATCGTGATGCGATCGCCCAAATTCGTGATACAGGTATCGGCATCGCTGAACAAGATTTACCACATATTTTTGATCGCTTTTATCGAGTAAATAGCGATCGCTCTCGCACTACAGGCGGATCTGGCTTGGGTTTAGCAATTGCTAAAGCGATCGCCAATAGGCATCGTGGAAATATTCAAGTAACTAGCGAATTAGGAAAAGGTAGCGAATTTGTAGTAGTGATAGCGAAAGTCTAGGGCTGGCACGGGGGCTCAGCCCCTACGAAATTTAATTCATTTTGTATCGTAGATCACCCCGTGGTTGCCCTGCCTCGCTAGCAGCTTGTGTTTACACCGAAGCCTCTGGTGAACAAGACAGGGTATTAACTCAGCGCCATCAATTCAGGGTCTTGGAATAGAGGCGTACTCAAATAACGCTCACCAAAGCTAGGCTGAATCATCACCACCATTTTGCCAGCATTCTCAGGACGCTTGGCAATCTGCACCGCCGCATAGAGCGCCGCTCCACTGGAAATTCCTGATAGAAGTCCTTCTTCACGCGCTAATCTTCGACCGAAGGCGATCGCTTGATCGTCAGTCACAGGAATAATCTCATCAATCAGTTCTGTTTTCAAAACTTCAGGGATAAATCCCGCGCCGATGCCTTGGATTTTGTGGGGACCTGGACGACTGCCTGCTAAGACTTGACTGTTGGCTGGCTCAACTGCGATCGCCTTAAACGATGCCTTCCGCGATTTAATCACTTCCGCAATCCCTGTAATCGTCCCACCAGTGCCAACTCCCGAAATCAGGAAGTCAATTTGTCCTTCAGTATCTTCCCAAATTTCTTCGGCTGTGGTCTTGCGGTGGATCGCAGGATTAGATGGATTGCGGAACTGTTGCAACATGTAGGCATCGGGCGTACTATCAGTGATTTCTTTAGCGCGACGAATTGCACCACCCATACCTTCTGTACCTGCGGTTAGTTCGAGCGTGGCTCCATAGGCGCGTAACATCGATCGCCTTTCCATACTCATGGTTTCGGGCATAGTCAGAATTAATTTATAACCCTTTGCCGCAGCCACCATCGCGAGAGCGATCCCTGTATTTCCTGATGTTGGCTCGACCAAAATCGTCTTATTTGGTGCAATCAAGCCCTGTTCTTCGGCTTCTTGGATCATGTTCACCCCGATGCGATCTTTGACTGAGGCGGCGGGATTCATGCCCTCTAGTTTGACAATAATTCGCGCCACGCAGCCTTCAGCCTTGGGGATGCGCTGCAATTCGACCAGTGGGGTACGTCCGACTAATTCGGTTATGTTATTGGCGATTTTCATAGATAAATGCTTAAACGATCGCGGGTAAATGAGCTTATAGTCAACTTTAGAGCATTTTTGAGGGCTTTGGAATTTGTTGATATTTTGTTGATATAAATTAGCGATCGCGTCTTTTATCACCCAAAGGCTGCACAGACTAACCCTTTTCGGCTTTAATATGGTTGTGGCGATCGCAAAAAAAATTTCATAACATCATCACAAACTTATTAATTAATATTAAACAAACTCCTATGGCTGCTACTTTAAAAGATTTTTTAGAAGAATGTCACACTCTCGGCTTAGTCCGCCTGATTGTCAACAGCGATGCGGGTGTGCTGGAAGCAAGGGTAAATATCGAGAAGCTGTTTTACGCGGAACTCCCTAAGGGCAAGTATGCGAATATGCATTCTGAGCATATCGAGTTTCACCTCAACATGGATAAAATCTCCGATGTCCGCTTTGAAACAGGCGAAGCCAAACGCGGCAATTTCACTACCTACGCTGTCCGCTTCCTTGATGCTGATGATAAGGCTCAGATGAGTGCTTTCTTGCAATGGGGTAAGCCAGGGGAATATGCTGAAGGTCAAGTTGAAGCATGGGCTGCTCTCAAAGATAAGTACGGTGAAACTTGGAAACCCGAACCAGTTGAGAGTGTTTAAATGAACAACATTACTTTGCAGCGCATAAAATATTTGAACAATCTAGCCTTATAGTTTAGGCTATGATTTTGGCAGTACATATTTTTACGGCGATCATAAAGTTTGATGAATTTCCCTGAGTCCGAACGTGTAATCTACAATCGTAACCCTCTTATAGAAGTTGTGTGTCAATTGCGCTTTCCCCCCATACTCAAAATATCTCATTCTGAGCCAGTTGAGTTTCAGGATGAGGTAAGGTTACAGTATCCTCTTTTTGAGATGAAGCAGTCACAAGTACCACCAGATTTTTTGAAAGTTGCTCAACAGTTTGGTTTGTCTTTGCCAAGTGAGGTTGCTTACAGTTTTAAATCAGAAGATCAAAAATGGCATCTCTCTATTACTAAAGATTTTATTGCTTTAACTACTTCTTCGTATGAGAGATATGAGCAATTTAAGCAACGATTTGAGGATGCTGTAAAAATCTTTGAGAGTATATACAAGCCGTCTTTTTATACACGGGTAGGGCTTCGATATCAAGATTTAATAATTCGTTCAAAGCTTGGAATCGAAGATAAACAGTGGTCAGAATTGATAGCTAAACATATTGCTTCAGAACTGTACGATCCAAAACTCTCTCCAGCGATTCAGACAATAGTTAAAAATCTAGTTCTTACAACTGAAAATGGACAAATAAACTTAAATCATGGGCTCGTTAAAGTGAAGGAAACTCAAGGTTCGATTGATGAGATTGCTTACCTGTTTGATGCTGATTTTTATACAGAACAAAAGATAGAAGGAGATAAAAATGTTTGGAATATACTTAGGGAATTCAACCAATCCGCAGGTAAACTCTTCAGATCGAGTATCACAGACACTCTCCATAGAGCGCTACAACCCCAGCCAATTAACTCATAGTCAAACTTCGTCAGGTATTAATCTTAATAATGAGATTTTTGATAGAGAAAGTGGAAGACCTTTTATAATCAAGACATCTTCGTTTGATTTAACAATGTCAGATTCATATTTCTCATTTACTACTGATTGGCAAAGTTTATCTCCAGAAAAGTTAATGCTGCTGCTTAAATGTCTTCTTATTATTAAAAATCTTCCAGAAACTGCTTTGGAAGAGACTGTTGAGGAACTAGAAAATATTTCTCGATTCTATGCCAATCGATTCCCTCAATCTAGCTTACCTGTGATACCTGCAAGTACTATCAAAGGCAAGCTTAGACAGATGCAGGTTAGACCACCTATTATGTTGGAATCTTAATTGTCTTGTAAAATTATGGAAGAGCGGGCTATCTATCGATCATCAGATAAATCTTTCTCATTGCGGCAGGGTGAAATATTGACAGGCGTTATCCAATATAAACCCGTCACTGATAAGCTATCACAGTATGGTGAAGAGTTACCTTTTGAGCCTATTTTTCATCCATATGTAATTGTAATTACGCAAGACTGTGATCTTGATTGGGACTATAAAGCTAGAAAGGCACAAGAAATTTTTCAACCATCGAAGCTTTTAAACTCAGTCATTTTGTGTGAAATTGTAGAAGCAAGAGAAATTAGAGATACCGCAGACAACATGAATAGTAAGGAATGGAAATTTGTAGAATCTCATCGTCATGAAAGATACTACTTTTTTGAGAAAATTCCTCCCGAATGTGAAGTTGATAAAAAAGGTTTACCTGAACTCACTGCTGATTTCAAGAAAGTTTTTGGCATAGATGCGGCAACTTTGTATCGTCAAATCGAACTTGGTATGGTCAAGCGAAGAACAGTTTTGATCAGTCCTTACTTGGAGCATTTTTCTAGGCGCTACTATAGCTTTCATAGTAGAGTAGCATTACCTTTTCAGTATGAAAGTGAACGAGAAAGTTAAGAGTATATCTAATTTCAATTTTGCCAACAGAACTAAAACTAGATTCTTTTTATCGTTGAATCAAATATGTTTAGTCAGTGATTATTTTGGAGATTGAGGGGACGCTGTTTGATTTTTTTGAAGTCGAGATCTTTTTACCTCATGTTAAGATTTAACAAAGTAAACATACTTGTATTCACAAATTAATTCTCTTATGAACACTTTAGTAGAGATTAAAACAGCGATCACTAGATTGTCTGATGACGAAACATCAGCATTACTATCGTGGCTACAAGAACGCTCAGAAGATGACTGGGATAAACAGATAAAGAAAGACTCTGAACAAGGTAAATTAAACAAAGTCATTCAACGAGCCAAAGCCCATATCGCCGCTAATCGCGTCAAGAAACTGGATGAACTCATTAGCAACTCCTGATTTTGGGAAGCTTATGCAGCTTTGCCACCAGCCATCAAAGCACAAGCCCAAAAAACTTATCAGATCTGGATAAGAGATCGCTTTTATCCATCCCTACATTTCAAAAAAGTCAATCAAAATCTATGGTCTATTCGCATCAATAGAGAATATCGAGCTTTAGCCTTAAAAGAAGGAGATGATTATTACTGGTTTTGGATCGGTTTGCATGACGAGTATGACAGATTAATTGATGAGAGTTGATTTTAAACAGGCGATCGCAGTTTAATTTTTTTGAATTTGCGATCGCGATTTTGGGTGTTGAGGGGGCGATCAATCTGTATTAACAAAGCGCCTCAATTGTTATAATCATTTCTACAACATGAGTGAGTTCCAACCCTAATGTCAATAACCCTAGAAGAAAGAGTCGCAATCCTAGAAGCTGAAATCACCTTGATTAAAAACAAAGTGGAAAGTCCAACTACCACAGTAAAACCTTGGTGGGAGCAAATCACAGGAACATTTGCGGATAGTCCAGACTACGATAAAGCTATGCAACTAGGCAAAAAATACCGTGAGTCTTTGCGTAAGACATCAACAAAGTCCCGCAAAAAATAGATGTACATACTCGACACAGACCATCTCAGCGTATTAGATCGTGGTGGGATTAATGCTCAGCGTCTTCTTACTCGATTAGCAAAAGTCAATCCTAATCAAGTCTCAGCAACCATCATCAGCTACGAAGAACAGACAAGAGGATGGTTAAGCCACATTTCCAAAGCACGCAACCTTGAAGCGCAAGTTGAAATTTATAAACAACTCAAAAGACAAATCAACAATTACTGCGCTATCCCCATTATTGATTTTGATATAGATGCCGCGAATGAATTCCAACGCATCAGAAAGTTATATCCTCGACTCGGCACAATGGACTTAAAAATTGCAGCGATCGCGATAGTTAACAATGCGATCGTATTGACTCGCAATACTTCTGATTTTGGACAAATTGCGAACTTACAAATAGAAGATTGGACACAGTAAAAATTACTGATTGCTATTTGATTTTTGTGAAGTCGCGATCGCGTATTTGGGTGTTGAGGGGGCGATCGCTGTTTGATTTTGGCGAAGTGGTGATATTACACCCATTAAATGTATTTTTTGCTAGACTACATACCAGATACTCATTACTTTGAGGTTATTTATGAGATCAATAGAGCTACTAACGAAAGAATTATTATCTCTCCCTAGCATTTCTAGAGCGCTATTAGCAGAAAAACTAGTCGAAAGCCTAGAATTTGACACCGATCCAACTGTTCAGGCAACATGGACAGCCGAAGCAAAAAAAAGACGTGATGCAGTCCGTGATGGTTCCGTTCAAACAATCGATGGAGAAGACGCTCTAGCTCAGGTAAGACGGTTACTTGCGTAATGAAGTATGTATTTCATCCCGAAGCACTTGCCGAATATTCTGAGGCGGTTCACTACTATGCTGAACAGAGAACGGAAATCGCGCAAGCTTTTATCAATGCAATTGAAGATGCAATTTTTCGGATTAAAGAATCTCCTAATAGTTACCCCGCAATTGATGAAGATATTCGCCGATGCATGACACGAAAATTCCCTTACGGAATCCTTTATACGATTGAGCAAGATTATATTCTCATCCTAGCCGTGATGCATTGCAGTCGAGAAGTTGGATATTGGAAGAGTCGAAAGTAATGCGATCGCTGTTTGATTTTTTGTGAATTTGCGATCGCGATTTTGGGTGTTGAAAGGGCGATCGCTGTTTGAATATTGTAAAATTAAATTATGGGTAAGAAAGAAAAACTACTTGAACTCCTAAAAAGCAGTCCTAACAACGTTACGTTTGGAGATATTCGTAAATTGTTAGAGCTAGAAGGTTTTGATTTAGATAGAATTACAGGGAGTCATCATATTTTCAAAAGAGATGAAATAGTTTTAGTCATCCCAGTCCATAACAACCGCGTTAAGTCTGTATATGTTAAAAGAGTTGTAGAACTTATTGAAGGAGAACAATCATGAAATATCCAATAGTGATTTATCCATGTGAAGAGGGTGGTTTTGTAGCAGAAATTCCTGCTTTAAAAGGATGTTTAGCTCAAGGTGAAACCCTAGAAGAAACCTTGCAAGAGTTAATTACAGTGAGAACTTTATGGTTAGAGACAGCACAGAAACATGGACAAAAACTTCCCGATCTAGGAAATGCGATCGCAAGAGTAAGAGCCTTAAGTGCTATCGCAGTTTGATTTTTGTGGATTTGCGATCACGATTTTGGGGATTGAGGTTGCGATCGCTATAAAACTCAAATCTAACTTTATGCTAGGATTTTAAATATTCTAACGACTAAATTATATGGAAAGCCAGTTACTACAATTAGCTTTTGAAATA